>NZ_JBEYVI010000051.1:0-81890 GCF_040643955.1 Streptomyces sp. NPDC047061 | reverse complement strand
CGTGATCGGCACGCCGGCGGGAAGGCCCTCCAACGTCGCGACAAGTGCGGGACCATGGGACTCCCCCGCGGTCAGCCAACGCAGCCTGCTCAACGGTGTTCTCCCGAGCCGCCGATACGAGCCCCGTGCAGCCACTCGACCTTGTCGTACAGTTCGTCGACCGTGAGGGCGGACAGCATGGCGTTGCGGGCGACGGCGGCGTCCTCGGCCGGGTGGTAGAGCTGTTCGCCTATGGCACGGGACACCAGCTGGGCCCTGGCGGCACGCTCGTAGCGCTCGGCGTTGTACTTCTCCAGGCACTGCGGGACGTCCCCGCCCGCGCCCGCGAGCAGTTGGCCGATGAGGACGGCGTCCTCGAGCGCCATGCAGGCGCCCTGGGCCGCGTACTGGAGCATGGGATGCGCGGCGTCACCGAGGAGGGCGACGCGGCCGTCCGTCCAGCGCTCGACCGGGTCGCGGTCGCACAGGACCCATTCCTTCCAGTCGGTCCCCAGTTCCAGCAGTTGCCGGGCCGTGTCGCTCAGTTCGGGGAACTCGGACAGGACGTGCGCCCGCTCGGCGGGCCTGCCGACCACGACGTCCTGGGCGCCGCCGTCGCGGGTGACCGCCAGATTGAGGAACTTCCCGCCGCCGATGGGATAGTGGACGAAGTGCCATTTGGGGCCTGCCCACACGGTGACGGTGTTCCAGCGCAGTTCCTGCGGAACCCGCTCCATGGGGATGACGGACCGGTAGATCGTGTGGCCGGACACGCGCGGCGCACCGTCTCCGACGAGTTGGCTGCGCACGGCGGAGCGGATGCCGTCGGCGCCGATGAGCGCGGCGCCGGTGAAACACCGCCCGCTGTCGGTGATCGCCGTGACGCTGTCCGGGTCCTGTTCGTAACGGGTCACGGAGCAGTTGGTGTGGAGTGTGATGTTCCGCTGGGCGGCGCAGCCGTCGAGGAGCGTCTGGTAGAGATCGCCGCGGTGCACGACGGCGTAGGGGTTGCCGAAGCGGGTGCGGTACGCGCTGGTGAGCGGCATGCTCGCGACCCGCCGCCCGGTGGTGCCGTCCATGAACCTCAACTCGTCGGTGTAGACGGCGTGTTGCCGGGCCGCCGCGCCGACGCCGAGGCGGTCCAGAGCATGGAAGGCGTTCGGGCCCAGCTGGATGCCCGCGCCCAGTTCGCCGAAGGTGTCCCTTCGTTCCAGTACGACGACCGGGTGGTGGTGGCGCGCGATACTCAGCGCCGCCGCGAGGCCGCCGATACCGCCCCCGGCAATGAGTACCTTCATCGTGATCCTTGTCGCTGTGGGGAAGCTGGTCGGGAGGCGTGGGTTCAGCCGGTGAAGGCGAGGCCCAGTCGGGCCAGCCGGACGGTGTCGTGGGCGCCCTCCGCGGTGGCCTCGACGTCGAAGGCGTGCCGTTCGGTGGGCGGGTAGCCGATGAGCTCGGCCGCTCGGGCCGGCATGGGCACGGCCGCGGCCTGCGCCGATTCCCACAGGAATACGGCGCCCCACCGGTTGGTGCGTTCGTCCGAGATCCACACCTTCAGGCGCAGCCCCGGTACCCGGGAGAAGCGGTCCACGGCCTCGTCGCGCAGGAAGTCCCGGAGCGAGGCGATGGTCTGCGCGGACCGGTCGAGGTGCCACCAGGCGATCACCACGTGCACGTGCGCAGCACCCCCTCGAGGGCGTCTCCGACGATCCGTACGCCGTCCTGGGTGAGCACGGACTCGGCGTGGAACTGCATGGAGGCGAAGCCCTGCCCGCGCAGCGCGTGGATCTCCCCGGTGGTGTCGTCCCGGCTCGCCTCGACGGTCCCCGTGCCGGGAACCTCGAACGCGTCCTGCGTGCCGCGGGCGGCGAACGTGTTGTAGAAGCCGACTCGTTCCCGCGCTCCGAAGAGGCCGATCTCCCGCTGGACTCCCTGGTTGGGCACCGGCCGGCGCACCAGTTCCAGGCCGAGCAGGGTGCTGAGCACCTGATGGCTCAGGCAGACGGCGAGGAAGGGCCGGCGCTGGTCCAGCAGTGCGTGGATCGCGGACCGCAGGTGTGCGATCTTCGGGTGGCGGGTGTCGCGCGGATCACCGGGGCCGGGGCCCATGACGACGAGTTCGTGGTCGTCGAAGGAGTACGGCTCGTCGAAGCGCCGGACCGTCGGCTTCAGCCCCATGGCCTGCAGCTGGTGGCCGATCATGGAGGTGAAGGCGTCCTCCGCGTCCACCACGAGGACCCGGCGTCCGGCGAGTGCGGGCCGGTGGCCGGTCCGGTGGGCGCGCTCGCCGATCCAGAACCCGGCGATCGAGTCGTTGCGCTGCTCCAGTGCCTGGCGCACGCGCGGGTGTTCGGCGAGGCGGGTGGGGTCCTCGGCGCCCAGGGCGGCGAGGAGGCCGGCCGCTTTGGCCCGGGTCTCGTCGACCTCCGAGTCCGGGTCGGAGTGCCGCACCAGGGTGGCACCGACGCCGATGCTCAGCCGGCCCGCGTCGTCGATGTCGGCGGTGCGGATGAGGATCGAGGAGTCGAGCGTGCGCCGTCCCTGCTCGTCCTGTCCGATCAGGGCGGCCACGCCGCTGTAGTAGCCGCGCCCGCGGGGCTCGTAGCGGTTGATCACCCGGCAGGCGCTCTCCAGCGGACTGCCCGTCACCGTGGGTGCGAACAGGGTCTCCCGCAGGATGGCGCGGGGATCGTGGTCGCTGGCGCCCTCGATGAAGTACTCGGTGTGTGCGAGCCGCGCCATCTCCTTCAGATACGGCCCCACGACCCGGGGAGCGGGGTCGCAGATGCGCGCCATCATCTTGAGTTCCTCGTCGACGACCATGTACAGCTCGTCGGTCTCCTTGCGGTCGGCGAGGAAGTCCATCACCCCCGGCAGGGTGGGGCCGGAGGGCGGGTAGCGGTAGGTGCCGCTGATCGGGTTCATCACGGCACGGCCGGCCCGCAGGCTCACGTGCCGCTCGGGGGAGGCGCCGACGAAGGTGCGGTCGCCGGTGTGCACGACGAACGTCCAGTACGCGCCCTGCTCCCGCTCCAGCAGTCGCCGGAAGAACGCCAGGGCGCTGTGCACCGTGTAGCCGGTGATGTCGGCGACGAACGACCGCTTGACGACGAAGTTCGCCCCCTCGCCCGTGCCGATCTCGTCCGTGATCACCTTGCGGACGATGCCGGCGTATTCGTCGTCGTCCAGGTCGAAGGCGCCGCCGCTGAGCACGACCGGCTCGTCCGGCAGCCGCCGCAGGGCGTAGCTCAGCGCGACGGAGGTCTGCTCCTGCACGGTGATCGCGATCAGCGGTTCGCCGTCGTCGGCGCAGGCGTAGCCGCGCTCGGCGACCTGGCGGTACGGGATCAGGGCCAGCACCTCGTGGCGCGCCCCGGCATCGGGATCGGGTGCCTCGCTCAGGGGTATCCGGGCGACGGCGTCCACCGTCGACGCCGTACCCGAAAGGACCGCCAGGGTGTCCGCGCCGGTCGCTTCGGGGCGGTGCAGCAGCGCGAAGGCGGACGGCCGGGCCCCGAGGATCCGGTCGAACAGGTCGGGTGCCATACGGGTTCTCTCCTCGTTCATCGGCCGAGTTCCTCGATCACTTCCGTCGTCGTGGTGACCAGGGCGCAGCGCTCGGCGGCGTAGTCGAGGGCCAGCCGGTGGTACGCCTCGGTGAAGTCGGCGACGGCGTCGGCCACCAGGAACGTCTCGATGTCGTTGGTGAAGGCCTCCACCGCGGTGGCCAGGACCCCGATGTGCGCGTACACGCCGCAGAGGATCAGCTGGTCGCGTCCGAGGGCGCGCATCCGGTCCAGCAGATCGGACCGGAAGAACGCGCTGTAGCGCCACTTGGTGAGCAGCCAGTCGTCCGGTCCGGGAGCGAGGGGCGCCACGATCTCCCGGTCGGCGGGAGCGACGCGCATGCCCGGTCCCCAGAAGTCCTTGAGCAGTCCGCGCTGTTCGTCGGTCATGCCGCCCGGCTGCGCGGTGTACGCGACGGGCATGCGGGACGCGAGGGCCTGTTCGCGGAGCCGGGTCGCGTTCCGCACGAGGTCGGCGCCGGGTGCCCGGTCCTCGGGGAACTGCCGGACGAAGTACCGCTGCATGTCGTGGACGAGCAGGACCGCGCGGTCCGGATCGGCCTTCCAGTCAGCCGTGTTGGCGGGCAGCTCGCCGGCTCGGGGCATCGGGTAGGGCTGGATGGGGGGTATGCCTGGCATGGTCTTCCTCGTATCGATGGGTTCGTCAGACGCCGAGGGTCGCGCCGCCGTCGACGGTGAGGTCGTGCATCGTGATGTGCGCGGCCTGGTCCGAGAGGAGGAACGCCACCGCGTCGGCCACGTCCGAGGGGCGGGCCAGCTTGCCGAGCGGGATGCCCACCCGGTAGGCGTCGGGCGATCCTTCGAGGGTCGCGGTGCGCCCGTGGTCGTCCTTCCACATGGACGTGAGCATCGGTGTCTCGGTGGAGCCGGGGGCGACCACGTTGCACCGGATGCCGTACCGGGCGACCTCCAGGCCGAGGCACTTGGTGAACATGGTCGCGGCGGCCTTGGACGCCGCGTACGCGGCCATGTCCGTGCGTGCCGTGCCCGCCGCGTTGGAGGCGACGGTGACGACGGCCCCGGTGCGGCGCGGGACCATGCGGTTGACCACCGCGCGTGACATGAAGAAGACGCCGGTGGTGTTGACGGCGAAGGTCGCAGCCCAGTCCGCGTCGGTGAGGTCCCGGGCCTTGGCGAGCCGCAGTACGCCTGCCCCGTTGACCAGGTGGTCGATCGGTCCGAGGGTGTCCTCGACGTCCGCGACCAGGCGCTCGGCCGCCGCGCTCGTGGTGACGTCGGCGGGGAACGCCCGTACCCGGAGCCCGGCGGCGGCCAGTTTCCCGGTCACCTCGCTCAGCCGGTCGGCGTCCTTGTCCACGGCGGCGACCGAGGCCCCGCGTTCGCCCAGCGTGCGGACGACGGCCTCGCCTATTCCGCCCGCGGCTCCCGTGACCAGCGCGATCTTTTCCTGCATGATGAACAGATCTCCTTGTCAGCGACGCCAGGCCGAGGCGACTTCCACGGCCTGCCGGGGATTGAGCCGCGGGTCGCAGAAGCTCGTGTACTTGTCTCCGACCGAATCCAGGCAAGTGGCGTCAGCGACGCATTCCGTGACCTGGTCCGGAGTGGTTTCCAGGTGCAGGCCACCGGGAATTCCGCCGCCCAGCACCACGGATTCCTGGAATTCCTGTACCTCCCGTACGAGACTCTGCACGAAACGCGTCTTCAGACCGTCGGGGCCGCACTCGGTGTTGCCGTGCATCGGGTCGGACAGCCAGATCACCGGGTGCCCTGCGGCGCGCACCGCGGCGACCAGGGCGGGGAGCTTGCGGGGCGCCGTGCCGGCCCCCATCCGTGCGATGAGCGTCAGCCGCCCGGGGACACGGTCGGGATCCAGCAGCTCGCACAGGCGCAGCAGTTCCTCCGCTGTCATGGTGGGTCCCACCTTGCAGGCCACCGGGTTGCGCACGGCCGCCAGGAGAGCCACGTGGGCGCCGTCCGCCTGCCGGGTGCGCTCGCCGATCCACGGCCAGTGCGTCGAGGTGAGCAGCAGGCCGCCGTCGTCCTGCCGGCGCAGCATGGGCAGTTCGTAGTCGAGCAGGAGGGCCTCGTGGCTGGTCCACACGGGGGCCTGGGCGCTCCGGGCGCTGCCGGCCCAGCCGAGGTGTTCCATGACCTCGCGCGCGGCCCGGTGGCCGGTCAGCAGGCGCCGGGGGTCGGGGCGGCGCAGTACCGGGTCGGGGTTCGGGTCGTTGACCATGTGCCCGCGGTAGACGGGCAGTTCGACACCCTGGACCGTTTCGGTGGGCTTGGAGCGCGGCTTGGCGTACTGGCCGGCGAGCCGGCCCACGCGCACCACGGGCCGGCCCGCGTTGACGCGCATGACACCCGCCAGGAGGTCGAGCACCGCGGCCTTGCGGGCGACGTCCACGCGGCCGTTCTCCGCCCAGTCCTCGGCGCAGTCGCCGGCCTGGACGACCTGGGCGTTCCCCTGGGCGACCGTCCTGAGGTGGTCGTGCAGCCGGGTCACGTCCGCGGCTTCGACGAGCGGCGGCAGCGCGCCCAGTTCCCGCCTCGCCCGGTCCGTTTCGGGACGGCCTTGCCAATCGGGCTGCTGGAGAGCGGGGAGCGATTCGATGTAAGCGAGCTCGCTGTCCAACTCGGTTCCTCTCATGGGTTGCAGAAGGATTTACTCGGCTGAACTCGTGAGTTGCTTTCACCGATTCTGCGGAATCGCGGAATCTCCGTAAAGCAGGGAATCGTTACTTCGTCATGTTCCGGGGGACCGGGGTGAATTCATCCGCCGGTCGGGGTGAATTCATCGGGCCGGACCCTGGGATTTTCGGAAAGCACGGCGTCCCGGCTTCGTGGCCCATAGGAGCACGCAGCCGGGACGCGGTGAATCGGGAGAGGGGGATCGGGAGGCGGGATCAGGTGGTGACGCCGCCGTCGACGACGAGGTCGTGGCCGACGACGAAGCTCGACTCGTCGGACGCCAGCCACAGCACGGCGTTGACGATCTCGTCCGTCGCCGCGACGCGGGCGATCGGAACCGTCGTGGCCAGCCGGGCCGCACGATCGGCGTCGGTCTCCCCGGGGCGCAGCGACATGCTGGTGTCCGTGGCGCCGGGGCTCACCGCGTTGATGCGTACGTTGTCCTTGATGTGGTCCAGTGCCGCGACCCGGGTGAGGGTGCTCACGGCGGCCTTGGAGGCGGCGTAGGCGGCCATGCCGGGGCGGCGGCCGTGGTACCCGATGTTGGACGCGGTGTTGACGATGACGCCACCGCCGTGCGCCCGCATGTGCCTGATCTCCTGCTGCATGCTGAGCAGGACACCGTTCAGGTTGACGTCCAGTACGGACTGCCACGCCGCCAGGTCCAGGTCGCCGACCGGGGTGGGCCTGCCGAAGACGCCCGCGTTGTTGTGCGCGACGTGCAGCCCGCCGTGGCGCTCCACCGTGGTGCGCACCAGGCGTTCCATGTCCTCGGGCCGGGTGACGTCGGCGACGACGGCGCTGGCCGTGCCGCCCTCCTCGTCGACGAGTCGCACGGTCTCCTCGATGGATTCCGGCCGGGCCCCGGCGGCGACCACGGTGGCGCCCTCGCGGGCGAAGGCCCTGGCGCTGGCCCGGCCGATGCCGGCTCCGGCGCCGGTGACGATGACGACCTTGTCCTTGAAACGGGCGGTCATGGGGGGTGCTCCTTGGTACATGTCGTGATGGATGGGAAATCAGCGTGCCCGAGCGGCGGCAGGGGCGGGGTCCTTCAGCCGCTGTCCCCAGAGGGGCGAGGGCGCAGCAGGACGAGCGCGCACACCGCGGCGGCGGCGAAGGCCACGGCCGCGACGGTGAAGGCGAAGCCGTAGCCGGAGGTCAGGGCGGACGCGGCGCCCGTCCCCGTGTGCACCAGGTCCGTCGTGCGTCCGGTGGCCAGGGTCACCAGGACGGCGAGCCCGATGGCCGGCCCGGCCTCCAGCGCGGTGTTGACCACGGCGCCGGCGAGACCGGCCTGGTCCTGCGGGACGTCCGTGGTCGCGGTGACGGTGGAGCCGGCGAAGACCAGCGCCACCCCGGCGGGAAAGAGCACCAGCCCGGCCAGTGTCGCGCCCACGTACGGCGTGTCCGTGCCGATCCGGCCCAGCGCCGCCAGCCCCGTTCCGGCGAGCACCAGTCCCGCGACCAGCACCACGCGCGCCCCGAAGCGCTGCACCAGCCTGCCCACGCTCAGGCCGCCGGCGACCAGGGTCAGGCCGAAGGGCAGGAAGGCCGCCGACGTCTCCAGCGCGGAATAGCCCCGGACCTCCTGGAAGTACAGCGCGAGCATGAAGAAGATCGTGGTGATGCCGGCGGCGCCCAGGAAGACCCCCAGCAGCGACATCGCCCTGCGCGGGGAGGCGGGGAACGACAGCGGCAGGAGCGGCTGGGGCACCCGCGCCTCGGTGATGACGAACCCCAGCAGCAGCACACCGCCGCCGATCAGGGTGGAGAGCGCCGGCGGGGAGGTCCAGCCGCGCTCCGGTGCCTCCACCAGGCCGTAGCTGAGCAGCGCGATCCCGGTGGTGACCAGTGCGGCCCCGAGGATGTCCAGCCGGCCGCCCCGGGGAGCAGCGCCCTCGGGAACCAGCCGGGGGGCGGCGACGAGGGTCACCGCCGCCACCGCGACGGGTACGACGAACGCCCAGCGCCAGGAATCCGACGAGGCCACCACGCCGGACAGCAGCATGCCGGCGGTCCCGCCGGAGGCCGCCAGCCCGCCCCAGACGGCCATGGCGCGGGCGTGCCGAGCGGGTTCCGGGTGCACGACGCTGACCAGCGCCATCGCGGCCGGCACGGCCAGTGCGGCACCGGCCCCCTGGGCGAAGCGCGCCACCAGCAGCGTCCACAGCCCCGGGGACACCGCGGCCAGCACCGAACTCGCCCCGAACACCCCGGTACCAAGAAGGAACATCCGCCGGTTTCCGTACAGGTCGGACAGCCGGCCGCCCAGGAGCAGCAGTCCGCTGAACGACATGCCGTAGGAGGCGGAGAGCAGGGCGAGTTCCGCGCGGTCGAGTCCGAACTCGCGCTGGATGTCCGGGAGTACGACGTTGAGCACGCTCATGGCGAGGATGAGGACGAACTGGACCGACGCCAGCAGGGCGAAGGCCACGCCTCGTCTCCTGTCGGATGCCGCTTCGGCAGCCGTTCGGGCCGGTTCCGTCCGCGCGGCCGCGGCGACGTCATGCTGCTGCACTGCTCGCCTCACGTGTGGTCGGGAAGAGCGACGGACTGCGAGTGCCGGAAGGTGTTCCGGGGGTCGTACGCGGCCTTGATCTGCTGCAGCCGCGGGTAGTTGCCCTTGTAGTAGAGGGTGTACCAGGGCACGCCGGTGGTGTTGACCTTCGTGTCGGTGATGTCGGCGTCCGGGTAGTTGATGTAGCAGCCGTCCGTGGCCACGCCCGGCACGGGATAGCCGCCGGTGGCCGAGAAGACCTCGCCGTACACGTCACGCACCCAGCCGATGTTCGCGGCATCGTCGTCGGCACCCGACCAGAAGCTCTGGAACAGCCCCTTGAAGATCGAGTCCCGCTGCGCCGACACGGTCTCGCCGGAGCCCACGGTGTTGATCTTCCCGCCGTACGAGAGGAGGACGACCATGGACGCGGGGTTCTCCTGGTCGGTGCGCGTCAGGTGCCGGTACATCGCCGTGGCCTGTGCCGTGGTGACGTTCTTGCGCAGGTAGGCGGACTTGTGGTGGCCGCGCAGCGTCGGGTTGGTCAGGGTCGGGTTGCTGGTGCCCAGCAGCTTGACCGAGTGCAGCCACGAAAGCCGCTGCGGCGTGAACAGGTCGGGCAGCGCCCCCAGTTCGCCGACCGGCTCGGACATCGGGCGTACGGCCGCGTCGGAGAGCGAGGAGGTGACGTCGGACAGGAAGTCGTCGAGCACCTTCTCCGCGTCGGGGACGGTGGCGTCGATCTGGGTGAGCAGTCCGATGCTGCCGTTCGCCTGGTGGTTCATCATCAGGAAGCTGCACAGCGAGGCCGCGGAGGTGTCGGCGGAGCCGTTCTTCTCGTGCCACGCGCCGAACTTCTGCACGAGCGAGGTGAAGGCGTCCTTGTCCAGCTCGCTCCAGGGCAGGGCGAGCGCGCTGACCAGGACGTCCCCGGGAGGCTCGGGCAGGAGCGCGGAGGGGTCGGTGCCGGTGGCCTCGGGGCTGCGGAACCAGTACCGGGTGATGACCCCGAAGTTGCCGCCGCCACCGCCGGTGTGCGCCCACCACAGGTCGCGGTTGGGGTCGGCGGCCTCGCGCGTGGCCACCACGCTGCGGGCCTTGCCGTTCGCGTCCACGACGACGACCTCGACCGCGTAGAGGTGGTCGACGGTCAGGCCGTGCCGTCGGGAGAGCATTCCGTAGCCGCCGCCGCTGATGTGCCCGCCCGCTCCGACCGAGTAGCACATGCCGCCGGGAATGGTGACGCCCCAGCCCTTGAAGAGGGAGTCGTACACGTGGAGCAGCGTCGCTCCCGCGCCCACTTCGAAGGCGTTGAGCTTCTCGTCGTAGGCGACGGTGTCCAGCAGGGAGGTGTCGATGACCACCCGGACCTCGGGGTTGAAGACGAAGTCCGCGTAACAGTGGCCGCCGCTGCGCACCGAGATCCGCTTGTTGCCGTCCACGGCTTCCTGAACGGCGCGCACCACCTGCCCGGTGGTCCGCACCAGCCGGACGGAGTCGGGCCGGGCCACCCAGCGGGAGTTGTTGCCGACGACGAGATCGGCATAGCGGGGATCACCCGGAAGGACGGTGACGGCGTCGGAGCCGGGGGTGGTGGAAGCCGTGGCGACGGCCGTCGCCACGGGGCCGGTCTCCAAGGTCGTGGCGGCTATCGCGGCGGCCGTGCCGGCCAGGACACTTCGTCTTTTCATGGAACCCGCGTTCTCTTTCTGTATCGGTGCAAGCTTTTGGGAAGTCACACAAGGTCCGACATACGCCGAGTGGTCAGTCGCCCCAGATCAGGCCGAGCCCGAGACTCTCGGAGAATTCCAGGGTGCGGTCGACCGACCATGAATCACCGACCGGTGCCGATTTTCCGAGCCCGGTCGGATAGCCGGCCTCCGCGAAAAACCTCTCGAATCCACCGGGCGTGGTGACGACATAGAAACGGGCGGTCTCGCTCTCCACCAGGTAGGAATGCGGTACACCACGCGGAAGAAACAGCACGCCAGCACCGTTGACGATTTCGGTGCGGTCTCCGACGGTGAGGACGACTTCCCCACCCTCGACGATGAAGATCTCGTCCTCAAGCGTGTGGGTATGGCGCGGCGCGCGTTCTCCCATCACGGCGCTGAAGTGCGTGATCCCCAACGCGCCACCGGTCTCCTCGGCGGAGAGTTTCGTGGTGACCACGGACCCTTTCCCCCAGAGCCGGGAAATCCCCTCGCCGTCGCGGCGAATCACCGGCGACCGTCCGTCGAGCCATGCGGTCAACGCCCCTCCAGAGAACACTTCATTCACCCACTGACCAGTCCTCCGGGAGCTTCACACGCCACCATCGCCGCCTGCAACGCAAACGGGCTTAGTTTGTCAGGTGTGGCCCCACAGCCTTTCGATACACATGACGAGCCGACACGCAACTCGTGACGAATACTTTGTCAGGTGTCCGCGACGTGATCGCGAAGTGACTCGGCCGTTATCGCCACGAACACAGAAACGTAATACCAGGCCCTAGAATCATGGCCGCCCTTTATATCTCGTTCGGCTGCTGTAACGGAGGCAGTCATTGATCACACGGCCGCGCTCGAAACGCAGTGGCGTCCTCGACCAGCTCAGGGCGGAGGGAGTCGGTCTCTGGCTGGACGATTACCACCGCGGCCGCCTGGCCGACGGCAGCCTGGAGAGACTGGTGGCCGACGGGCTGGTCGGCGGCGTCATCTCCCGGCCTGCGGCCGTCGCGCGTGCCATGGCGGACACCTCCGCCTACCAGGACCAGCTGAGCCGGCTCCCCGGCGCCGCCGCGGCCGAGGAACGCGTCTATGCGCTTCTCGCCGAGGACGCCCGTGCGGCCTGCACGGCGCTGGAACCGGTGTTCCGGGAGACGAAGGGCATGCACGGCTGGGTCTCGCTGGGCATCGCGCCCCGCCTGGCCGCGAACGCCCAGGCCATGGCCGACCATTCCAGGCGGCTCGCGGAGATGGTCGACCGCCCCAACGTACTGATCCGGATTCCCGTCGTGGACAGGGGACTTGCCGCCGCCGGTGACGTGCTCGCCCACGGCGTCGGCGTGCACGTCACCTCCGTGTACTCCGTGCAGCGGTACGCCCAGGCGGTGGACGTCTACTTCCGCGGCCTGGAACGCGCCGCGGCCGACGGTCACGCCGTGTCCGCCGCCGCCTCGCTCGTCTCCCTGGACATCGGCCATCTCAACGCCCGCACCGACGCCCTGCTGGACGGCTCGGCGGACCCCCGCGCCGCCGCGCTGCGCGGACAGGCCGGGGTGGCGGTCGCCCGGCTCGTCTACCGCCGCTACGAGGAGAGCCTCGGCTGTCCCCACTGGCGCTACCTGGTGGCCGACGGCGCCCGCCCCCAACGCCTGCTCTGGACGTCGGAGAACGCCCCGGAGTCCCCGCGAGCCGCACTGAACCGGGTCGAACGGCTCATCGCCTGGATGACCTTGCACGCCATACCCCAGCAGGCGCTCGAAGCGCTGGAACTCCGCGAGGGGTTCCACGGTGACACCCTCTCAGGTGAACACGGCGCGGCCTGCCGGGTGCTGGACGCGTACGGATGGGCCGGGATCGTCCTCGACTCGCTCGCGCACGAACTGGAGACCGCGGCGATCGAGAGAGAACGCGCCGCGTGGGACGAGCTCTTGGCGGCGACTCAGGCGGAGTGAGTCATCGTTCGGCCGGGCCGGCCACGAGCCTGCCCCGGTGCGCGGCACTGTGCCGCACCCCCGAAGCACCCTCACCGGAACGTATCTCCACCAGGAAGTGCTCGACCGTGTCTCCCCTGTCGACGACGACGTGCCTCGCGAGCACCCGCAGCCGCCGCCCCGTCTCCTCGGCGATCCGGTGCAGTCCGTCCATGTCCCCTCTGCTGCTGAAGTGCAGCAGGGCCCGGCCGCCGTCGGTCAGCCGGTGCGGTGCCTCGTCCACGTACCTGCGGTGTGCCTCGTATCCGGGGTCCACATAGGCGCGTTCCAGAGGACTGGCGAACCGGTAGTCCTCCGGCGCCCGGACGTACGGCGAACTCCAGACGACGGTGTCGAAGCGCTCCCCGGCGGGCAGCGCCTCGAAAAGGTCGCTGTGCACGGCCCGGACCCGGTCGGCGACCCCGTGCCGCCCCGCGTTGAGCCCGGCGTTCGCCGCCGCCTCGGCGTTGATGTCGCAGGCGACGACCCGCTCGCAGCCGGTGAGGGCGGCGGTCACGGCGACGACCCCGGTGCCGCAGCCGACCTCCAGGAACGAGCCGCGCCAGTCACGGCGTCCCGGACCGGAGAGGCCGAGCAGCTCCATGACGATCTCGGTGGTGCCCGCGTGCAGCGGGGCGAAGACCGTGTCGAGCAGGTCCCATTCCCTGCCGCCCAGCGAGAAGACCCTGGGCCGGTGCTCCACTCGCAGGGAGTCACGGCTGCGTTCGAGCGAACGCAGATAACTCTTGATCTCGGACATCCCGTCCCCCGACGTTCCGCTCTGTGCGCCGGGCACCGCCTTCGGCGGCCCCCGTCACCGTTCGTGTCCCCGTACTCACGGGTCACGGCCCGATCCTTTCGCGACACCCCCGACGGGCGACAGGTGGCCCGGCCACACATCCGACCGGTGAGAGCGGTGACTCGACCACCACCTGTGCGAACACCTGCACGACCACGGGCCATGAGCCGGGTTGCCGCCGCAGGTCCCCAAGCTTAGGCTCTCTAAGGAGCGACCTGCTTGATCACGGGGGATGATGATGGGGGGACTGGTGTCGGCCGCGTCGCCTGATGCGATGTCCGTGCTGGAACTGCTCGCCGAGGGGGCGCCGGCCGTACGGTTCGTGGAACTGCTGCGCGCCGCCCGGCACGAGGAGGTCTCCGACGACACCCTCGCGGAACTCGACCAGGCCGTCCGCCTGGCCTCGTCCGTCCAGTCCCGGATCAGCCACGCACAGCAGCGGGAGGCCGGGCTCGCCGCGCTCGTCGACACCGCCCACGACCTCACCCTGGTGCACGGCATGGACGCGCTCCTGCACGAGATCGCCCGACGGGCACGGCGGCTGCTGAACTTCGACATGGCGTACGTCGGACTGCGCGACACGGACGACGGGGGCCGGACCTCCGTCATCCGCGCGGCGGAGGGCGAGACCACCTCCCGCAGCGTGGGCCTGAAGACCTCCGACGACTCCGGCCTCGGCGGTCTCGTGCAGCGGAGCGGGGCGCCCGCCTGGAGCCCCGACTACCTGCCCGACAGGGACATCCCGCACTCCCCCGAGATCGACGCCGTCGTACGGGCCGAAGGCCTGCACGCCATCCTGGCGGTTCCGCTCGGCTACGGCACCACGGTCTTCGGCACCCTCTACGGCGCCGACCGGAAGGTGCGGCACTTCTCACCCGACGAGATCAGCCTGCTGCGCTCGCTCGGCAAGCTCGCGGCGGTCGCCATCGAACGCGCGCGGCTGCTGGAGGAGACCCGCGCCGAGGTGACCGAGCTGGAACTGGACACCTCCCGTGCCCGGAGCAGTCTCGACGTGCAGCGACGCGTCGAGGCCGCCTACATCCGGCTGATCGACCTGGTGCTCAGCGGCTGCGACCCGCAGACCCTCGCCGAAGCGGCGGTCAGGGACCTGTCGGGGGCGATGGTCGTCAGGGACTGCGTCGGGCGAAAGGTCGTCGTGACCGGTACGCCGCCCGAACTCGCCGAGGCGGACCTGCTCAGGTGGACCTTCGACGCCCATGCGGCCGGCTGCCCGGTGCCCATGTCCGAGGGCGGCTGGGTCGCGCCCGTCACCGCCGGCGGCGAGAACCTCGGTACCGTTCTGCTGGTCCCCGACGAACCGCTCACGGACGGCTTCGGAGTGCGGTTGCTCCAGCTCACCGCCCGGGCGGTCGCGCTCATCCTGTTGCTGCAGCGCACCTCGACGGTGGCTCACGACCAGATCCGTGACGAACTGCTGGAGGAGCTGCTCAGCGACCTCGGGCCGAAACCCCGCCACTTGATCACGCAGGCCCGCCGGCTCGGCATCGCCATCGAGGAACCGCATGTGATGGTGGTGGCCCGGCCCGAGGGAGGTCCGCAGGGCCGGGCCGCCGCATGGGCGTCGTCGTACGCCCATCGCATGTCCGGGCTCACGCAGTTCCGTGACGGCTGTGTGACGCTGCTGGTCCCCGGCGAGGACCCGCTCGCCGCGGCCGGCGCGGTGTCCGCGGAGCTCTCGCCGGTCGTCGGACATCCCGTCACGGTCGGGGCGGCCGGACCGGTGTCGGGCCCGGACCACGTGGCGCGGGCCCACCGCGAGGCCCTCAGCTGCCTGGAAGCGCTCACCGAACTGGGCAACCTCGGCGGCGTCGCCACCCCGCAGCAGATGGGCTTCCTCGGCGTCCTGCTCTCCGAGACCCACGGCATCGGCGACTACATCGAGGCCGTGATCGGCCCCGTACTGGACTACGACACACAGCGCTTCACCGAGCTCACCCGGACGCTCGACGCCTATTTCGCCTCCTCCTCCAGCCCGACACGCGCGGCGGCGAGCCTGCATGTCCACCCCAACACGGTGTCCAGGCGGCTGGAGCGCATCGCCGAACTCCTCGGAGCCGACTGGCTGGATCCCCAGCGGGCACTGGAGATCCAGCTCGCCCTGCGGCTGCACCGCACCCGGCACACCCTGCAGCACCGGCACGCGGGTTCCGGGGCGGCGGGGAACACCGACGGCCGGGCTCCGCATGGGGCGGCGGACTAGGGGTCGGTGGCGCAAGGAAGGTCAGGCGGAGGGCCGCAGCTCGCAAAGACTCGGCCGGCCCGGCCCGTCCGCCCCGGACTCCAGTACCGACACCGCGTGCGCGACGGAGGCCAGGGTCATGTGGCGGTGCCAGCCCCTGAACGAGCGCCCCTCGAAGTCACGGACACCCACCCGCTCGCCGATCTGCTTCTCGTCCTGGGCAACGCGCCGGGCAAGCCAGGTCAACCGCACGAGATCACCGAGCGGTGCCGTCACCGGAGCCGCGAGCCACAGCGCCGTCGGTGCCTTTCCGCGTTCGTGCCACTCGCCGATCAGCGACAGCTCGGGCCCGAAGTCCGGCCGGGGCAGGCGTACCCGGACCGCCGCCGCGAGCGTGGTGCCCCGCACCGGCCCCGGGGCGGCGCCCACCGGACGGCGCAGGCCCCGCGCGGACTCCATGATGCGGCCGGCCGGCAGCGTTCCCGCGCGGTACCCGGGCATGGCGCGGTCCGCCACGGTCAGCCGGGTACTCGCCGTCACCCGGACGAGCAGGGGGATCCGCGCTTCGGCGAAGAGCCGGACGACCCCGCCGAGACCCGTCACGTGGGTGTCCAGCACGACGGGACGCCTCGGCACACCCCACCGGTCCGGCAAGGTCAGCGCCGTGGCCGCCGCACACTCGTCCGGTGTCTCCGCCTCGGCACTGTCGGGAATCTCCGCCCTGCGACGCATGCTCGCGTTTCCGAGCCAGGACTCGGGAAGGTGTAGCCGCCACTGGAGGGGAACGCTGGTCCCCTCGGCCGCGGCCCAGGTCCCGAAGGCCAACTGGCCGTTGAGCACCTGTCCGTGCCCCGGGGCGAACTGCCGCTCCACCCCGACCGAGTACCCGCCCGCCTTCGCGATGAACAGCGGCCGTACGACCCAGGCGCGTGGCGCCAGCGCCTGCGTGACGTGGCCGGCGAGGGCCTCGCGGATGGGCGACCAGTCCCAGGTGGAGCTGCTGATGAAGTGGTGCAGGCTCTGCTCGGCCGCGGGCCCGCCGACGGATGCGGCGATGTTCCGGATCGACTTGCGTCCCTTCGCCGCCAGCAACCCGCTCAGATAGTGCCGCGCCTTCAGCCGCTGATCACTGCGGCGGAACGACGCGAAGAGCGCTGCGCTCAACTCGTCATCCGGATCAATGGTGTCCCGGGCGTTCGACCGTATTCGGTGACTGGCGACAACCTGTGCGTTCACGTTTCCCCCGTCCGCCAACTCCGTGGCTGTGCCTCAAGACTGGCCGCCCACGCCCGGCGACGGGAGGTAGATCGGGCACACACCTGGAAGCAACGACGGTTGCCCGGCCACACTTGCCGCCGCGGCCGCCTTGCTCGCCGACCGGGCGGATGCTCTGGTCTTTCTCTCCGCCACTCTTCTCAACCTCGGCAACCACGACCTCTACAACCTGGTTCACCTTCTCGACGAGTCGTCCTTCCCGGATACCGAGGTCTTCGAGAACCAGATCGAGCCCGATCGCCACCTGAACGCGGTGGCCGTCGGTCTCGCCGCAGTGGTCGCAGAAGCTCCGCCAGGACCACCGTCTCGTGGGCGTCCTCATCGGTGCCGGCATGAACCACTGCCGACCGCGCTGGCGAGTGACGAGGACGACTCCGCCGAACCGACGTCACGTAAGTGACCGCCGGTGGGTCCACGATGCGGCCTCGACGGGGTCCCCGCGAGGGGGCAGCACCCGCGGTCCGTCAGGTCGTGACGCCTTCTCAGCACTCCCGGCGGCCGGAACCCCGCCGGTGTCTGGAGGGCGCGTCCTCTGACCGCGAGCGGTCAGGTGCTGGACACCGGCAGCACGTCCGGTGACAGGGCCACCGCACGGGCCGACGCCGCCGTCATCCGGCGCCGGTGATGGCGGCGGCACAAGACCTCGTAGCCGATGGTGTCCGCCTGGTTGACGTCGCCCACGACGACCTGCGCGCCCTCGACGACCATGACGCCGTCGACCGTGCGGGCGTTGTGGGTGGCGCGGGCGCCGCACCAGCACAGGGCCTCGACCTGGAGCACCTCGACCCGGTCGGCCAGCTCCACCAGCCGCTGGGAGCCGGGGAACAGCTTGGAGCGGAAGTCGGTGGTGATGCCGAACGCGTAGACGTCCAGCCCCAGGTCGTCGACCACGCGCGCGAGCTGGTCGATCTGCTCCGGCGCCAGGAACTGCGCCTCGTCGGCGATGACGTAGTCCGCGCGGCCGCCCTGGGAGAGGTGGTCAACCAGGTAGGCGTAAAGGTCCTGGCCGTCCTCGACCTCCACGGCGTCCGTGACCAGGCCGAGGCGGGAGGAGAGCTTGCCGTGGCCCGCGCGGTCGTCGCGGCTGAAGATCATGCCGACGAGACCGCGCGCCGACCGGTTGTGCTCGATCTGCAGAGCCAGCGTCGACTTCCCGCAGTCCATCGTTCCGGAGAAGAACACCAGCTCGGGCATGGGGAGTTGCGCACCTTTCGGTGAGTTGTGCGATCAGGGGTGTCAGGAGCGTACTT
This sequence comes from Streptomyces sp. NPDC047061, assembly GCF_040643955.1. Lineage (NCBI taxonomy): Bacteria > Bacillati > Actinomycetota > Actinomycetes > Kitasatosporales > Streptomycetaceae > Streptomyces > Streptomyces sp. NPDC047061. Next base: position 63,972 of record NZ_JBEYVI010000051.1, on the reverse strand, counting down.
CGAGCAGCGGGACGAGCTGCTCGGCGGGGGTCATCGAGCCGTGGTTGCCGACCATCGCCGACTCCTTGGGCTCCCGCTCGGAGGCGATGATCAGGACGTCGTCGTGCGCGGCCGCGACGACGTCGCCGATCCGTTCGTACACCCGCTCGTCGAACCGGGCCGACGGGCCGAACCAGCCGGCCGCGATCGCCTCGTCCCGGGAGGCCACCCAGAACTGCTCGCCAAGCACCTCGCGCCAGCAGGTCAGGACGTCGTTCTGGGCACCGGGCACCGCGTAGACGTGCCGGGCCCGGCCCTCGCCGCCGAGCAGGGCGACGCCCGCCTTCAGCTCCCAGTCCTCGTCGAAGTCGATGCGGTGCTGCTCGTCGAACGGGATGTCGACCATGCCGTGGTCGGCGGTGACGTACAGGGCGCTGCGCGGCGGGAGCTGCTCGGCGAGGCGCTGGACGAGCCGGTCGACGTGCATCAGCTGGCCGCGCCAGGTGTCGGAGTCCACGCCGTAGCGGTGCCCGGCGCCGTCCAGTTCGGCGTAGTACGTGTACACCAGGGAGCGGTCTCCGGCTGCGAGTTGCTCCGCAGCCAGGTCCATGCGCTCCTCGCCGGTCAGCCGCCCGTGAAACGTTCCGCCGCTGAGCGCGACCTTGGTGAGCGGGGTGTGCTCGAAGTGCGGGGAGGACACCTGCGCGGAGTGCACCCCCGCGTCCTGGGCGAGCTGGAAGACCGTGGGGTACGGCTGCCAGGCGACCGGGTCGGTCCAGGGCTGCCAGCGCAGCTGGTTCATCAGCTCCCGGGTCTGCGGATTGCGGACCGTGTAGCCGGGCAGGCCGTGGGCGCCGGGCGGCAGGCCGGTGCCGACGGAGGCGAGGGAGGTCGCGGTGGTGGCCGGGTAGCCGGCGGTGATCGGCCGTCCGGTGCCGCCGCGCGAGCTGCCGAGCAGGGCGGTGAGGTAGGGCGCCTCGTCCGGGTGCGCCTTGATCTGCTCCCAGCCGAGCCCGTCGATCAGGAAGACGCAGTTGCGGTCGGCGGGCGTCAGCTCCGTGATCGACGCGGTCATGCCGGGTACGGCCATGCCCGCGGCCAGGGTGGGCAGCAGGTCGGCGAGGGAACCGCTGCCGTACTCGGGGAGCGGCGCGGAGTCGAGGGCGAGGGGTTCCGGATGGTCCCAGGCGGCGTACGCCATCAGCGGGTGACGTCCGCGGTCGCTTCGGAGATGGCCTGGGCGAAGGCGAGCGCCTGGCGCACCGTCTCCGGGCCGTCCCCGGCCTCGCTGACCCGCAGGCTGAGATCGTCCGCCGTGGAGTTGCCGGTGTAGCCGTGGTCGGCCTCGCAGTTGGGGTCGCCGCAGGCGGCGGGCTCCAGGTCGATGCGGGAGACGGCGCCCCAGCCGATGGTCAGCACGATCTCACGGGGCAGGGTGCCCGGCGTGTACTGCTCCGGGTTGGCCACGACCCGGCTGACCACGACCGACGAGATCCGGCCGAGCTTGACCGACTCGGTCGAGGTGGTGGCGTACGGCGTCGGGGAGGTGGTGTCGGCGGCCTGCTCGTCGGTGTGGCTGACGATGAAGCGGTTGCCGGTGAGGACGAGCACGGTCACATGCCGCCGCACCTCGTTCTGGTCGAACGTCGTCTCCTGGTGGACCAGGTACGACCGGATCGGCTCGCCACCGATGGCGGCCTCCACCGCCTCGGCCACAAGGGCCGGGTAGTAGCCGCTGCGCTCGATCGCGACGCGCAGCCCCTGGGTCGTCGTACTGGTCTTGGCCATGGCGTCCATCCTAATCCGTGGGCAAGGGGACCCGGGCCAGTCGCGCGCGGCGGCGTCCGGCGCCACCGCCGTCACGCGCGGCCGCGTCGAACACCGCCGAGGGGTGCGGGCGTTCGTCCCGGTCGGCCGGCGGTCAGTAGGCGGGCAGCGTGCGCGGGCCCAGATCGTCACGGACCGGCGGTGGCGCGAGACGGACGGTGGCCCCCAGGACGCTCACGCCCTGCCGGGCGACCACGACCGGTTCCAGGGTGACCGCGACGACCTCGGGGTGATCGTCGACCAGCCGGGAGACCCTGAGCAGCAGCTCCTCCAGGGCGGGCGTGTCGACGGGCGCCGAACCGCGCCAGCCGAACAGCAGGGGCGCGGTCCGGATCGAACGCACCAGTGAGGTGGCGTCCCGGTCGGTGACCGGAACCAGCCGGTGCGCCATGTCCCCGAGCAGCTGCGAGGCGGCCCCCGCGAGGCCGAAGGACACCACGGCCCCGGCGGCCGGGTCGATCACGGCCCGTACGACGGTGTCCACGCCCCGGGGCGCCATCCGCTGCACCACCGGCCGCAGCTCCTCGGGCGTCCCGTACAGCTCGCTCAACTCGTCGTACGCCCGGCGCAGTTGCTCCTCGTCGGCCAGGTCGAGCCGCACTCCGCCCAGGTCGGCGCGGTGGCGCAGATGGGGAGCGGTGGCCTTGAGGGCGACGGGGTAGCCGAGGGCACGGGCGGCTGCGACGGCGGCGTCGGGGGTGGGGGCGGGCAGCGCGCGGTGCACGTCGATGCCGTACCTGCCGAGGAGCCGGCAGGTCTCCTCGACCCCGATGGTGAGCCCCTCCCCGCGTTCGAGCAGCGCGCCGATCAGCCGGGCGGCGTTCCTCTCGTCGATGTCGTCGAACTCGGGCACCTTCCCGGGATCGGCGGCCTCGCGCCGCCACTGCCCGTACTTCACCGCTTCGGCAAGCGCCCGCACGGCCCGCTCGGCGGCGGGGTAGGCGGGGATGAGACGGGAGTAGGGGTGGGAGACCGGAAGCTTCGCGGGTACCGCGGTGCGCAGGCGTTCCGCAGGGCGGAACGGGTGGGCACCGCCACCGGTGCCGGGTACCGTCGCAGTCGCGGTAGGTGCGGTACGGCCCGCAGCCGAAAGCGCCTCCGCCAGCCCCCCGAGCTCCACGTGCACCACCAGCACCGGCTTCCCCGGAACCTCCTCGGCCGCCGACCGCAGCGCCTCCGCCAGCTCCGCGTCCCCGACCGCTCCCTCCCCGATCGTCGGAATCGCCGTCACGACCACCGCGTCGCACGACTCGTCCGCCAGCGCCTGCGCGAGCGCCCGGTGGAAGTCCCCGGCGGTGGCCCGCGTCGTCAGGTCCAGTGGCCGGGCCGGCCGCAGCCCCTCGGCCAGGCACCGGTCGTAGGTCAGCAGCCCGAGCGACTCCGAGTTGCCGAGGATCGCCACCCGTGGTCCGGCCGGCAGCGGCTGGCGTGCGAGCAGCAGCCCCGCGTCGACCAGCTCGGTGATGGTGTCGACGCGGATCACCCCGGCCTGCCGCAGCAGCGCGGACACCGTGGCGTGCGGCAGCCGCGTCGCCCGTACCGCGTGGCCCGGCGGCGCCCCCGCGCCCTGCACCACGACCAGCGGCTTCGCCGCCCCCGTCCGCCGGGCGAGGCGCGTGAACTTGCGCGGGTTGCCGATGGACTCCAGGTACATGAGGACGACGTCGGTCTCGGGGTCGTCGTACCAGTACTGGAGGACGTCGTTGCCGGAGACGTCCGCGCGGTTGCCGGAGGAGACGAAGGTGGAGACGCCCGTGGTCCCGGTGACGCCGCCGCCGCGCCGGTGCAGCCGGGACAGCAGGGCGATGCCGATGGCGCCGGACTGGGCGAACAGGCCGATGCGGCCGGGGCGGGGCATCTCGGGGGCGAGGGAGGCGTTCAGCCGGACGTCGTCCGCGGTGTTGATGATCCCGAAGGCGTTGGGGCCGATGATGCGCATGCCGTACGTGCGCGCCTGGCGGACGAGGGCGCGCTGGCGCTCCCGGCCGTCGGGGCCGCTCTCCGCGTACCCGGCGGCGAGGACGACGAGCCCCTGGACGCCGTGCTCGCCGCACTCGGTGACGACCTCGGGCACGTGCTCGGCGGGTACGGCGACCACCGCGAGGTCGACAGGGCCGTCGATGTCCCGCACCGAGCGGTGCGCGGGCACCCCGTCGATCTCCTTGAGGTCGTCCGGGAAGGCCTGGTTCACGGCATGCAGGCGGCCGGTGAAACCGGCGTCCCGGAGGTTGCCGAGGACGCTGCGGCCGACCCCGCCGGGCGCGCGGCCGACCCCGATCACGGCCACGGAGCCGGGCGCGAGCAGCCGTCGTACCGAGCGGGCCTCCGCGCGCTGCTCGCGGGCGCGCTGCACGGCGAGGGAGCGGTCCGTGGGTTCCAGGTCGAACTCCAGGCGGACGACGCCGTCCTCGAAGCTGCGCTGCTGGGTGTAGCCGGCGTCCGTGAACACCTTGATCATCTTGGAGTTGGCGGGCAGCACCTCGGCCGCGAAGCGGCGGATCCCGCGCTCGCGCGCGACGGCCGCGATGTGCTCGAGGAGGGCGGAGGCGACGCCGCGCCCCTGGTGGGCGTCCTGGACGAGGAAGGCGACCTCGGCCTCGTCGGCGGGTGCCGAGGCGGGCGTCCCGTCGGGGCCAATGCGGTCATAGCGTACGGTTGCGATGAACTCGCCGCCGATGGTGGCCGCGAGTCCCACCCTGTCCACAAAGTCGTGGTGCGTGAAGCGGTGGACGTCCTTGGCGGAGAGCCTGGGGTAGGGCGCGAAGAAGCGGTAGTACTTCGACTCGTCCGACACCTGCTCGTAGAAGCTGACCAGTCGCTCGGCGTCATCAACGGTGATGGGCCGGATGCGCGCGGTACCCCCGTCGCGCAGCACCACGTCAGCCTCCCAGTGGGACGGGTACTCGTGCCGGTCCTGCGGGTCCGCCGGGGTCTGCATGGGCCCCAGAGTACGGCTCGCGTCCGACAACGGCGCGAGGCAGTCTGTGGAGGACGGAAGTCGGGCCGAGGCCGCGGTCCGACGACACACCCGGAGGGGCTCACGTCCCCTCCGGGCATGCTTCACGATGTGGGAAACTGGTCTAGACAACCCTGAACACCGAAGGGCAGCATCACATGGCTGAGCGCCGCGTCAACGTCGGCTGGGCCGAGGGCCTCCACGCCCGCCCCGCTTCCATCTTCGTCCGAGCCGCCACGGCCGCAGGCGTCCCGGTCACGATCGCCAAGGCCGGGGGCAACCCCGTCAACGCGGCCTCCATGCTGGCTGTCCTGGGGCTGGGCGCCCAGGGTGGCGAGGAGATCGTCCTCGCCACCGAGGCCGAGGGCGCGGACGCCGCACTCGACCGCCTGGCCAAGCTGGTCGCCGAGGGTCTCGAGGAGCTCCCCGAGACCGTCTGAGCGCCCGGCGCCCGCACGTCCGGGGCCGCGCCACTCCCCCAGGGGGCGGCGCGGCCCCGCCGTTTCCCCCTGAGCCCTGGAGCCCGTACCGCGCCACCCGTCATGTGCCGCAATTCCATGACAGGCGCACATGACTTCACAACAGGGCCGCACACGGCTTTACGACGGCCCCGTCCCGGAGTTTGCGAGGCCCCGGCGCCCGGCTTTACCACGGGCGCACGAAAGAAGCGCGACGGCGAATTCCCGGCGCGCGTGAATTAGGGCAGCGAAAACAGACCCCGCCGAATAACATCTCTTTGTATACGGTGCGCGTGTTAATGCCGCAGGCCCGACATGTTTACGGGGTGTTGCGAAGTCCTCACACCGTTCGCCCGTTCGGTGGCGCCGGAGAACCGCAGCCGGTGGGAGACCGTCGAGCGCTCGGTGTGCAGCGCCGTGATCGCCCGGGCGCGCTCGGCGTCGCCGCGCGCCACCGCGTCCACGATGGCGCCGTGCTCCGTCCAGGACTCCACCGGGTTGGCGGGCGTCTCGACGCTGTACATCCAGGCGATCTTGTGCCGCAGCTGGGTGAGCGTCGAGGTCAGGGCGTGGCTGCCGGAGGCCTGCGCAAGGGTCTCGTGGAACCAGCCGCCCAGGGAGCGCAGGTCCTCGCTGTTCCCCCGCCTGGCCCGCTCCTGCCCCAGCCGCACCAGTCCGCGCAGCACCTTGAGGTGGGCCTCGGTGCGGCGCTGGGCGGCCCTGGAGGCGCCGAGCGGTTCCAGGAGCATGCGCATCTCCAGCAGGTCGGCGGCCTCCTGTTCGGTCGGTTCGGCGACGCACGCGCCCGCGTGCCGGCGCGTCACGACGAAGCCCTCGGCCTCCAGGGTGCGCAGGGCCTCACGGACGGGGACGCGCGAGACCCCGTAGCGGCGGGCCAGGAGTTCCTCGGTGAGCCGGCTGCCGCGCTCGTAGACACCCGCGACGATGTCGTCCCGGATCGCCGTGCATACCGAGTGCGCCGGAATACGCATGACCGACCTCCGCCTTAATCCCCGTGAAACGCCTCCAAGTGGCGCCCGTTCCGTGACTCTATTGCAATGAGCCGGAATTTCCGACGGCGGGCCGGAATCCAGGGATATATTTTGGACACCGGGTGCACGAAAACGACGAAAGCCCCGGCACAGGGGCCGGGGCTCCGGAAGATCTCACGGGTTGTCGTCGCCGCCCCTGAAGGGGCGCTGCGCGTGACGCCCCTGAAAGGGGCGCGGGGAACTGCGCGACCAGCCACGACGCACCCGCACCCGGCAAAGCGCGCTCGGTCCGTCGGTCTCGGCGCCGGACCCGCGTCCAGCTCCCTCAGACGTTCACGCCGTGCTTGCGGAGGTAGGCGACCGGGTCGACGTCGGAGCCGTAGTCCGGGGTGGTGCGGGCCTCGAAGTGAAGGTGCGGGCCGGTGGTGTTGCCGGTCGAACCGGAGAGGCCGATCTGCTGGCCGGGGGTGACCTTCTGGCCCACCGAGACGCCGATGGAGGAGAGGTGGCCGTACTGGGTGTACATGCCGTCGGCCATCTTGATGACGATCTCGTTGCCGTACGCCCCGCCCCAGCCGGTGGAGACGACCGTGCCGGTGCCGACGGCGTGCACGACCGTGCCGCCGGCGGCGTGGAAGTCGATGCCCGTGTGGGCGCCGGAGGACCACAGGGAGCCGCCGGTCTTGTAGCCGGTGGAGACGTAGGAGTCGCTGATCGGCGCGACGAAGGTGTTGAGGCGCTTGCGCTCGGCCGCGCGGGCCGCCCGCACCTCGGCCTCGTGCTCCTTCTTGGCCTCGGCGGCGGCCTCCTTGCGGGCGGCCTCCTCGGCGGCCTTGCGGTCGGCGGCGGCCTGCTGCGCCGCGGCCTGGGCGTCGATCTGCTCGACGACCGAGTCGCTGAGCGTGATGACCGGGGTGAGGCCGGTCTGCTCGACGGAGTTCTCGGCGGCGAGCGCCGGGGCGGCGGAGACGGTGCCGATGACACCGGTGGTGGTGAGGGCCGCGATACCGGCGGCCTGCGCGGTGGTGCGCTTCACCCGGCCGGGACGACGGTGCTTCCCGGAGGCGCACATGAACGCCATGTAGAGGCTGGTCCTTTCCTTCCCTCTCGCCTACCGGGTTAGCTGACGGGTTCGGAGCAGGAAGGTCTCCTACGGGCCCCCTCGCGACACGCGCGGGCGCCCGATTCACCCCAGGGACTGCGTGGGTCCCCGGCTCCCCTGGCTCGCGCCATGCGGGGACTCGGCGATGACTGTCCGGTGCCGCGGATGCGGCGCGGTGCCTGACGGACAGCCCGGAAGAACCTACGAGGCCGCTCTCCCCCCGCCCAAACGGAACGCGGTTTTTGTAGCGCATCCCACAGGGCAGACAGGCAACCTCCACCTCAATTCGGACATGCGAGAGCCCTGATGACCCGGCGGTCACCAGGGCTCTTCAGCCGCCTGTTCCCTACTCCGCGGCGACGACCGTGACTTCGCCGATGCCGAGGGCCTCGACGGGCTCCTTGATCTGCGCCGCGTCCCCGACGAGGACGGTCACCAGGCGGTCCACCGGGAAGGCGTTCACGACCGCCGCGGTGGCCTCCACGGTGCCGGTGGCGGCCAGTTGCCGGTACAGCGTGGCCTGGAAGTCGTCGGGCAGGTACTGCTCGACCTGGTCGGCCAGGGTGCCCGCGACGGCCGCCGCCGTCTCGTACTTGAGCGGCGCCACCCCGACGAGGTTCTGCACGGCCACGTCGCGCTCGGCGTCCGTGAGGCCGTCGGCGGCGAGCGTGCGCAGCACCGTCCACAGGTCCGACAGGGCCGGGCCGGTGTTCGGGGTGTCCACGGAGCCGCTGATGGCGAGCATCGAGACACCGGTGCCGTCCGGGGCGGACCGCAGGACCTGCCCGAAGGAGCGGACGCCGTAGGTGTAGCCCTTCTCCTCGCGCAGGACGCGGTCCAGGCGGGAGGTGAGGGTGCCGCCCAGGCAGTAGGTGCCGAGCACCTGGGCGGGCCAGACACGGTCGTGCCGGTCGGAACCGACGCGGCCGATGAGCAACTGGGTCTGGACGGCGCCCGGGCGGTCCACGATGACGACCCGGCCGGTGTCGTCGGCGGTCACGGACGGGACCGGGCGGGGCTGCCCGGTGGCGGCCCGCCAGGCGCCCAGGGTCTCGCCGAGCAGCTCGTCCAGGTCGATGCCGGTCAGGTCGCCGACGACGACCGCGGTGGCCGTGGCCGGGCGCACGTGCCGGTCGTAGAAGGCGCGGACGGCGGCCGCGTCGATCTTCTCGACGGTGTCCTCGGTGCCCTGGCGCGGGCGGGAGATCCGCGCGGTGGCCGGGAAGAGCTCCTTGTAGAGCTGCTTGGCGGCCCGGCGGCTGGGGTTGGCCAGCTCGTGCGGGATCTCGTCGAGGCGGTTGCGGACCAGCCGCTCGACCTCGCTGTCGGCGAAGGCGGGCGCCCTGAGCGCGTCGGACAGCAGCCCGAGGCCCTTGGCGAGCCGGGAGGCCGGGACCTCCAGGCTGATCCGGACGCCGGGGTGGTCGGCGTGCGCGTCGAGGGTGGCGCCGGCCCGCTCCAGCTCGGCGGCGTACTCCTCGGCGGAGTGCTTGTCGGTGCCCTCGGAGAAGGCGCGCGCCATGATGGTGGCGACGCCGTCCAGGCCGGCCGGCTCGGCGTCCAGGGGCGCGTCCAGGAGCACCTCGACGGCGACGACCTGCTGGCCCGGGCGGTGGCAGCGCAGCACGGTCAGGCCGTTGTCCAGGGTGCCGCGCTCCGGGGCGGGGAAGGCCCAGGGCTTGGCCTCGCCCGGCTGTGGCTGGGGGTGGAAGTCCATGGTGGCGAGCTCGGTCACTTGGCCGTCTCCTCGTTCTCGTTGCCGGCCTCTACGGTGGCTTCCTGCTCGGGGTCCTCGCCGCGGCCCGCCTCCTGGGTGTGCTCGGCGGACTCCGCGGACAGCGGCTCGTAGACGAGCACCGCGCGGTTGTCGGGACGCAGCCGGGCCTTGGCCACCTCCTGGACCTCCTCGGCGGTGACCGTCAGGACGCGCTGGACGGCGGTCAGGGCGAGCTGCGGGTCGCCGAACAGGACGGCGAAGCGGCACAGTTCGTCCGCGCGGCCCGCGACGGTGCCCAGCCGGTCCAGCCACTCGCGCTCCAACTGGGCCTGGGCGCGCTCCATTTCCTCGGGCGTCGGGCCCTCCTCGGCGAACCGGGCGAGCTCCTCGTCGATGGCGGTCTCGATGACCGGCACCTCGACGTCACCGGAGGTCTTCACGTCGAGCCAGCCCAGGGAGGGCGCCCCGGCCAGCCGCAGCAGGCCGAAGCCGGCGGCGACGGCCGTACGGTCGCGACGTACCAGGCGGTTGTAGAGGCGGGAGGACTCGCCGCCGCCGAGGACGGTGAGCGCCAGGTCGGCCGCGTCGGACACGCGCGTGCCGTCCTCCGGGAGCCGGTAGGCGGCCATCAGCGCCCGCGCCGGGACCTCCTCCACGACGACCTCGCGCAGCTGCCCGCCCATGATGTCGGGCAGCGAGCCGTCGCGCGGAGTCGGCTTGCCGTCGTGCGCCGGGATGGAGCCGAAGTACCTCTCGACCCAGGCGAGGGTCTGCTCCGGGTCGATGTCGCCGACGACCGACAGGACCGCGTTGTTGGGCGCGTAGTAGGTGCGGAAGAACGCGCGCGCGTCCTCCAGGGTGGCCGCGTCCAGGTCCGCCATCGAGCCGATCGGCGTGTGGTGGTAGGGGTGGCCCTCCGGGTAGGCGAGCGCGGTCAGTTTCTCGAACGCGGTGCCGTAGGGCACGTTGTCGTAGCGCTGGCGGCGCTCGTTCTTGACGACGTCCCGCTGGTTCTCCATCGACTCGTCGTCCAGGGCGGCGAGCAGGGAGCCCATCCGGTCGGCCTCCAGCCAGAGGGCGAGCTCCAGCTGGTGGGCGGGCATGGTTTCGAAGTAGTTGGTGCGCTCGAAGCTGGTGGTGCCGTTGAGCGAGCCGCCCGCGCCCTGGACGAGCTCGAAGTGGCCGTTGCCCTTCACCTGGGCGGAGCCCTGGAACATCAGGTGCTCGAAAAGGTGAGCCAGACCGGTACGGCCCTTGACTTCGTGCCGGGAACCGACGTCGTACCAGAGGCAGACCGCCGCGACCGGGGTCAGGTGGTCTTCGGAGAGCACCACGCGCAGACCGTTGGCCAAGCGGTGCTCGGTCGCTGCCAGGCCTCCGGAGCCTGTCTCGGCCGTGGTCGTGTGACCCATGGGCATGTACGTCCCTTCGCTCGCGGAAGCGGTCTCGAACCGCGGTTCTTCTGCCGGTCCTGCCACTGTATGCAAGCGTGCGGGGACCCGGCGAAGTTCCCGCACGACGTACGCCCAGAGCGGATCGTCCGGGCGGATCGCGTAGCCTGCGTCCCACCCGCCCTGTGACGGCTTCCGGCACCGGGGCGGGCCCGCGGAGACCGGGTCCTGGCCCGGGTTGTCAGTACCGCAGTCCACAATGGTCCGCGTCAGATCCGTTCACGCATGAGCAAGGAGCCGGCAGCGATGGCCCGCCGCAGCACGAAGACCCCGCCGCCCGACGACTCGTTCGAGGAGAGAATCCTCGACATCGACGTCGTGGACGAGATGCGCGGCTCCTACCTCGAGTACGCGTACTCGGTCATCTACTCGCGCGCCCTGCCGGACGCCCGCGACGGCCTCAAGCCGGTGCACCGGCGGATCGTCTACCAGATGAACGAGATGGGCGTGCGCCCCGACCGCGCCTACGTGAAGTGCGCGCGCGTGGTCGGCGAGGTGATGGGCAAGCTGCACCCGCACGGCGACGCGTCGATCTACGACGCGCTGGTGCGCATGGCCCAGCCGTTCTCGATGCGCGTCCCGCTGGTCGACGGCCACGGCAACTTCGGTTCGCTGGGCAACGACGACCCGCCGGCCGCCATGCGGTACACCGAGTGCCGGATGGCCGAGGCGACGAGCCTGATGACCGAGTCGATCGACGAGGACACGGTCGACTTCGCGCCCAACTACGACGGCCAGGAGCAGGAGCCGGTGGCGCTGCCGGCCGCGTTCCCGAACCTGCTGGTGAACGGCTCGTCGGGCATCGCCGTCGGCATGGCGACGAACATGCCGCCGCACAACCTCGGCGAGGTGATCTCGGCCGCGCGCCACCTGATCCGCTACCCGAACGCGGACCTGGAGACGCTGATGAAGCACGTCCCGGGTCCCGACCTGCCCACCGGCGGCCGGATCGTCGGCCTGGAGGGCGTCCGGGACGCGTACGAGACGGGCCGCGGCACCTTCAAGATCCGGGCCACGGTGGCGGTGGAGACGGTGACGGCCCGCCGCAAGGGCCTGGTCATCACCGAACTGCCGTTCACGGTCGGCCCCGAGAAGGTCATCGGCAAGATCAAGGACCTGGTCAACGCCAAGAAGCTGCAGGGCATCGCCGACGTCAAGGACCTCACCGACCGCGAGCACGGGCTGCGTCTGGTCGTCGAGATCAAGAACGGCTTCGTGCCCGAGGCAGTGCTGGAGCAGCTCTACAAGCTGACGCCGATGGAGGAGTCCTTCGGCATCAACAACGTGGCGCTGGTGGACGGCCAGCCGCTCACGCTGGGCCTGAAGGAGCTCCTCGAGGTCTACCTGGACCACCGGTTCGAGGTGGTCCGCCGGCGCAGCGAGTTCCGCCGCACCAAGCGCCGCGACCGGCTGCACCTGGTGGAGGGCCTGATCACGGCCCTCGTCGACATCGACGAGGTCATCCGGCTGATCCGCTCCAGCGAGAACAGCGCGGACGCCAAGCAGCGCCTGATGGAGCGCTTCTCGCTGTCGGAGATCCAGACGCAGTACATCCTGGACACCCCGCTGCGCCGTCTCACCAAGTACGACCGCATCGAGCTGGAGGCGGAGAAGGAGAAGCTCACCGCGGAGATCGCCGAGCTGACCCGGATCCTGGAGTCGGACGCGGAGCTGCGCAAGTTGGTCTCGGCCGAACTGGCCGCGGTCGCCAAGAAGTTCGGCACCGAGCGGCGCACGGTCCTGCTGGAGGCGTCCGGCGCCGTGGCGGCCGTGGTGCCGCTCCAGGTGGCCGACGACCCGTGCCGGGTGCTGCTGTCCTCGACGGGCCTGCTGGCGCGCACGACGAACGGCGAGCCGTTCCCGGCGGACACCGACGGCAGGCGCGCCAAGCACGACGTGATCGTCTCCGCGGTCCCCGCGACCGCGCGCGGCGAGGTCGGTGCGGTGACCTCGACGGGCCGCCTGCTGCGCATCAACGTCGTCGACCTCCCGCAGCTCCCCGACACGGCGACCGCCCCGAACCTCGCGGGCGGCGCGCCGCTCTCCGAGTTCCTCTCCCTGGAGGACGGCGAGTCGGTGGTCTGCCTGACCACGCTGGACGAGTCCTCGCCCGGCCTGGCGTTGGGCACCGAACAGGGCGTCGTGAAGCGCGTGGTGCCCGACTACCCGTCCAACAAGGACGAGTTGGAGGTCATCACCCTCAAGGAGGGCGACCGGATCGTCGGCGCGGTGGAACTGCGCACCGGCGAGGAGGACCTGGTCTTCATCACGGACGACGCGCAGTTGCTGCGCTACCAGGCCTCCCAGGTGCGTCCGCAGGGCCGTCCGGCGGGCGGCATGGCGGGCATCAAGCTCACGGAGGGCGCGAAGGTCATCTCCTTCACCGCGGTCGACCCGGCGGCCGACGCGGTGGTCTTCACGGTGGCCGGCTCGCGCGGCACGCTCGACGACTCGGTCCAGACGACGGCCAAGCTGACCCCGTTCGACCAGTACCCGCGCAAGGGCCGCGCCACCGGCGGCGTGCGCTGCCAGCGGTTCCTGAAGGGCGAGGACTGCCTGTCCTTCGCCTGGGCGGGCCCGGTCCCGGCGAAGGCGGCCCAGAAGGACGGCTCCCCGGCCGAGCTCCCGGAGCTCGACCCGCGCCGGGACGGCTCCGGCGTCTCGCTGCCGAAGACGGTGTCGGTGACGGCGGGCCCGGTCTAGGCCTCGTAGCCCTGCTCAGGGCCCTCGTCCAGACTCTGTACGTACCGCAGGACGCCCCACATGCCGTGCTCGTCGGCGTGTGGGGCGTCGTTCGTACACGCCTCCAGCTCCTTGTGCAGCGCGGCCGTGTCGATGCCGGAGCCGATCAGGACGAGTTGCGTGAGCCGCTCCTCCTCGCTCCCCCAGGCCTCCGGGTAGAAGCGCAGGAACCGCCCCACGGCATGCACGGCGTACCGGTTGGCCGTGTCGTACGGCCCCAGGTCGACGTACCCCTTGATCCGGTAGAGCCCCTCGGGGCGGCTGTCGAGGAAGGTCATCAGCCGACGGGGGTCCAGGGGCAGCGCGGCGGTGAAGGACAGGCTGCCGTAGGCGGTGTGCAGATGCCCCTCGTGCGTGCCGTCGTCGTGACCGTCGTGCGTGCCGTCGTCGTGACGGTCGTCGTCGTGGCGGTCGTGCAGGTCGTCGAAGGACAGCTGTCCGATGCGCTCCTCGCCGGGGCGGCAGTCGAACAGGAACCCGGGGTCGATGCGGCCGTAGGTCGCCGGGACGACGGCGGCCCCCCGGTCGCTGAGCGACCGCACGAGCCCGAGGACGCGCTCGCCGCCCTCCGCGGCCCGGTCGAGTTTGTTGACGACGACCAGGTCGGCCAGGGCGAGGTGCCGGTCGATCTCGGGGTGCTTCGCGCGCGTGCCGTCGAACTCCGCGGCGTCGACGACCTCGACGAGGCCGCCGTAGACGATTCCGGGATGCTCGCTGGCGAGCAGCATCCGGACGAGTTCCTGGGGTTCGGCGAGACCGCTCGCCTCGATGACGACGACGTCGACGCCGGTGCCAGGGCCCGCGAGCCGCTCCAGGTAGACGTCCAGTTCACTGGCGTCGACGGCGCAGCACAGGCAGCCGTTGCCGAGCGAGACGGTCGAGTCGCCGAGGGCCCCGGCCACGGCCATCGCGTCGATCTCGATGGCCCCGAAGTCGTTGACGATCGCCCCGATCCGGCTGCCTCCGCTGCGGTGCAGCAGGTGGTTGAGGAGCGTGGTCTTCCCGGACCCCAGGAATCCGGCGAGGACGACGACCGGGATCTGCCGGGGGGTGGGGCGGTGCTCCAACGGGGGCCTCTTTCGCGCGGGCGGGGGTGGCGGGCCGGTCCAGGATAGGAAACCTCCGGACCGGACAACGCGACCCGTTCCGGCTACGACGCGGTGACGGCGTCGGCCGCCCCCGGCTCCGGCCCCACATACCGGGCCACCGGTCGGATGATCTTCGAGTCCGTCGCCTGTTCCAGGATGTTGGCGCTCCAGCCGATCGCGCGGGCCGCCGCGAACGTGGGGGTGAACATCTCGCGGGGCAGGCCGCAGAGTTCCATGACCACGCCCGCGTAGAACTCGACGTTGGTGTGGAGTTCGCGGCCGGGCTTCAGCTCGGCGAGGATCCGCTCGACGTGGCGTTCGACCTCCACGGCGAACTCGACCCGCTCGCCGCCGAAGTCCTGGGCGATCTCGCGGAGCATCCGGGAACGGGGGTCCTCCGTGCGGTAGACCGCGTGCCCGAAGCCCATCACGCGGTCACCGGCGAGGACCCGCGCGCGGATCCACGGGTCGATCCGGTCGGGCGTCGCGATCGCGTCCAGGGTGTCCAGCGCACGGCTCGGCGCACCCCCGTGCAACGGCCCGGACAGGGCGCCGACGGCACCCACGAGGCAGGCCGCGACATCCGCGCCCGTCGACGCGATGACGCGTGCGGTGAACGTTGATGCATTGAATCCATGATCAATGGTGGAGATCAGGTATTGCTCGACCGCACGCGCCTGCCGGGGTTCCGGTTCCACGCCCGTCAGCATGTAGAGGTAGTCGGCCGCGTACGACAGGTCCTCGCGCGGTTCCACCGGGTCGAGCCCCTGCCCCAGCCGGTACAGCGCCGTGAGCAGGGTCGGTACGGCCGCGCAGGCGGCGACCGTGTCGGCGCGGCGCCGGTCCGCGTCGATGTCGTACACCGGCCGGAACCCCTGGGCCGCGCCGAGCAGCGAGAGGGCGGTGCGCAGGCCGGCCAGCGGGCCGGACGCGCGGCTCGCCGCGGCCACCGCGGGCAGGGCCGCCCGGACCTCGGTGGGCAGGCGCCGGAGCGCGGCGGTCTCGGCGGCGAAGGCCGCCGCGCGCTCCGGGCCCGGCAGTTCGCCGTGGACCAGGAGGTGCCAGACGTCCTCGAAGCCACGGGTGCGGGCGAGTTCGACCGCCGAATACTGGCGATAGTGGTAGAAGCCCTCGCTGCCCCGGACGTCGCCGACCTCGGTGTCCGTGACGACGACGCCGGCGAGCCCGCGCGGCACCTCGACAAGGGCCGACGCACTCCTGTTGACGGTCATGACCTGCCTCCGCTTTCCTCCTTGAACTTGATTCGACTGTCCATCATTGACGACATGGCTGTCAATGTTGATTGAATCAATCTATTGTCTCGTCAGCTGCGCGAACACGATGAACGCCGGTTGCGGGACGTGCGTCTCCGTCATCGGGGACAGCGCCCCGTCGTCTCCGTCGACCGCGTACGAGCGCACCAGGTCGGCCGGCCGGTCGGCGACGAGCAGGAACGTGCCCGACGGATCGAAGGTGAAGCTGCGGGCCGCGACGCCCGGGTGGAGGGAGCGGGCGATGCGGACGTCTCCCGCGCGGGTGAGCGTGCCGTCGTCGGCGACCCGGAACCAGGCGACGCAGTCCTCCCCGCGGTTGTTGACGTAGACGAACCTGCCGTTCGGGTGGACCCGTACCTCGGCCGGCTCGTTCAGGCCCTGGTGGTCGGGTGCGACGGTCGGGACCCGGTCGAGCGGGCGCAGCCGGCCCGACTCCCGGTCGAACGCGAACGACGCCAGGGCGGACGAGAACTCGCAGGTGACGTAGGCCCGGTCGGAGAGGGGGTCGAAGGCGATGTGCCGGGGGCCGGTCTCCGGCGGGCACGTGTGGGTGTGCACGAGGTCGAGCGTGTCGCCGAGCGCGTGGACGAGGATGCGGTCGGTGCCCTTGTCGGCCACCAGCACGTACCGGCCCGAGGGGTCGATGACCGCGCAGTGTGCGTGGGCGCTCGACTGGGCGTGTCCGCCGGCCTGCGGCGAGGAGTTCGGGTCCGGGCCGTGGCCGGGCAGCACCCGCACGTCCCGGAGCTCGCCGATCCGGCCGTCCGGTTCCAGGTCGTAGAGCAGCACGGTCGAGTCGTCGTAGAGATACCCCACGGTCCAGGTGCCGTCGTCCGCGCGGAAGACGTGTTCGACGTGGTCGAAGTCTCCGTGGTTGGCGGTCACGAGGACGCCCCGGCGCTCGTCGAGTGCGAGGTAGGTGGGCCGGGGGCCGGGCGCGGGGCGGGAGTTGAGCCAGGTGAGGCGGCCGTCCCGGGCGGACACGGACAGGGCGTGCACGCTGGCGGGCGGCTCGACCGGGCCACGGCCGTCGTTCTTGCGTTCGTCGACCGCGTACAGCGTCCGGGTCGACGGGGAGTAGGCGAGGTAGCAGGCTTCCCGGGGTTCGGTGACTCTGCTCAGCGGCGTGAGCTTTCCGCCGTCCGGGCTCACGGCGAGCACGGTGATGCCGCCCGCGCCGGCGTCGGAGGAGCTGCCGTAGCCGCCGACGCAGGCGATGAGGCGGGGTGTCGGTTCCGTGGTACTCATGCGGCCAGCAGCCTCCGCAGCATCTCCTGGTGGCGGCGGACCTGGTCCACCTCGTCCATCAGGTCTTCCCGGCCCCGGTCCTGGGAGTAACGCTGTCCCTCGTACTCGGAGTTGACGTAGCCGTCGAAGCCGCCGGCTTTCAGGGCGCCGATCGCGGCGTCGTAGTCGATGGCGATGTCCTGGTACTGGCCGGGGCGGCCGGGGATCTCGGACATGTTGTTGAACTTGCCGTGCACATGGATGACATGGGGGGCGATCTGGCGGAGCGTCTCGGCGGAGGTCCGGGAGAGCATCAGCGCCTCGGCCACGGTCCGGTAGTCGATGTCCCGGGGGTCCTGCACGCGGTCCCGGGCATACCGTTCGACCCCGTCGAACACCTCTCGGAACTCCGGCTGGCACTCCCCCGTGGTCAGGAACCGGTTGAAGTCGGAGCGCAGGTTGCCGGCGGTGTGGCGGTGGACCGCCGTCAGGTCGAAGGGGGCCTCGCCCCGGTGGATGTCCAGGGCGAGGTCGACCGACGCCTGGGAGGCCGTGGGCCGGGCACCTCGGCGTTCCAGCCACGCCAGCAGGACCTCCGAGGGACGGAACTGGAAGATCCCCAGGTCGGGCACGATGCCGAGGTGCCTGGTACCGGTGCGTTCGACGATGTCGAGGATGTCGCCGACCTCGGGGCCCTCCAGCCTCATGGGCTGGTGGATCTCCTTGCCGAGCCGGATGTCGAGCTGTTCGGCGAGTGGCAGGGCCGAGACGAGGATCTCGACGGGGACGACGGACAGGACCCGTACGTTGGCGAAGCCGAGGGACTTGGCGAGCCGGATGTCGTGGCGCAGCCGGTCGGCGCACTCCTCGTAGGTCATGACGTGGTCGCGGAACTGCAGGACGTCCATGCCTACGTCCATGGCGACGGGCCTGGTGCCGTAGGTCTCCATCCACCCGAACCACACGCGCCGGAAGTCCACGCCCGGGTCCGGGTAGCGCAGGGACATCTCGTCGACGAGCTCGATGCCGTCGGCGCCGCCGAGGTTCCGGCCGACCTCGCGGATCTGGTCCTCGAGGGTGAGTTCCTTGAAGAACTGGGACTGCTGATAGCTGTAGAGGGACACCCCGCGCTGGATGGTCATCGGGTCTCCTCCGGCTCGGTCGGCTCGGTCGGGCCGGTCAGGGTGAGGGTGTAGGCGACGATGTCGGGGGCCTTGTCGGAGCCCGCTCCGGAGCCCGGCTTCGGCGGGTGCTTCACCCATTCCTCGTCGGTGGGCAGGTAGCCGTAGGCGGCCAGGACGGACTGCTGGAAGCGGACCCTGTGCTCGCCGGGGGCGAGTCCGCCGGGGGCGGCGACGTGCAGGATCGCCTCGTCGTCGTAGTCCCAGTGTTCGTGGACGGCGGTGCGGATCTCGTCGAAGGTCCGGGGCGGCCGGGCGTTGATCTCGAAGGTCTGGGCGGTCGTGGGGTACTCGGTCCCGTCGACCTCGACGTAGTAGCCGTTGTGGAGGGAGAGGTAGCAGCCGCGGTAGTTCGCGTGGCGGACGGCGAGCGTGAAGCCCACCGTCCGGCCGTCGCGGACCTCGTTGCGCAGGCTGTCGGGGCGGATCAAGAAGTTTTCGAACATTCCTTGCACCAGGTGGGATCGCGGGGTGGTCGGAGGCGGGTGATCGCGGACGGCGCGGTCAGCGGTGGCCGTGGCTGTGACTGTGGCGGTGGAGCGATCCGTCCGCGTGCTCGCGGGCGATGAACTCGCAGGCGCGTGCGGTGAGGGCCATGATCGTCAGCGTCGGGCCGACCCCGCCGTTCGACACGTAGCAACTGGCGTCCGTGGCGAAGAGGTTGGGGACGTCCCAGGCCTGGTTGTGTGCGTTGAGGACGGACTTGGCCGGGTCGTCGCCCATCCGGGCGCCGCCGCACTCGTGGATCGCGGCGCCCATCGCGAGGCTCCGCCTGATCCCGAGCCGGAAGATCGCCCGGCTGACCGGGTCGGCGTCGGGCCAGATCCTCTTCGAGTCCAGGCCGAGTGCGGAGGCGGCGAAGTTGACCCGGTAGCCGCTCGCCTCGGCCATCTCGCGCAGGCCCCGGACCTGGGCGCGCATCAGGGCCCGCTCGTTGTCGGTGATCGCGAGGTGGATCCGTGGGATGGGGATGCCCCAGGCGTCGGTGCGGCGCGCGTGCAGCGTGATGCGATTGTCGTGGTAGGGCAGCATCTCGCCGAACCCCATCAGGCCGACGACACCGCCGGCGCCCTCCGGTACGGGCATCCGGCCTATCGTGCCCTGCACCGACCAGCCGCGGGCGAACGCGGGGTTGGCGGTCTTCGCGTCGACGTTGTCGAAGTGCGGGATGTAGACGCCGCCGATCGGCGGGTAGTACGGGTCCGGCGGAGCGGGGTCCTCCGGCGCCTCGGCCCCGGGGTGGTGCGGATCGTCGCCGAAGAGCAGGCTGGGGGTCTGGTCCATGAAGTAGCGGCCCAGCAGACCGGAGGAGTTGGCCAGGCCGGTGGGGTGCGCGGTGCCGCCGGAGTTGAGCAGCAGCCGGACCGTCTCGATGGCCGACGCGCACATCACCACGACGTCCGCGCGGACGCGGTGCTCGGTCCTGGTGTTCCGGTCGATGAAGACCGCACCGTCCGCGAGGCCCGTCTTCGGATTGATCGTGATCTTGTGCACGATCGCGTCCGTGCGCGTGGTCAGCCGTCCCGTCGCGCGGGCCGCGACGATCCCGAGCGGGACCCGGTGCAGGTTGGGGGCCGCGTAGCGCCACGGTACGACGTGGCGGTTCGCCCAGCGGCCCTCGACCGTGGCCTTGAACTCCTTCTCCGCCGTGGTCAGCGGAGACGGCCCGCGGTAGCTGCCGTCCGGGAGGTTGGGCAGCCCGTCGGCGGTGCCGTAGAGGCCCGTGAACTCCTCGACCCGGTCGTAGTACGGGGCGAGGTCCGCGTAGGAGAAGGGCCAGTCCTCGCCGTACCCGTCGCGTGACGCGGCCTTGAACTCGTGGTCGGAGGAGCGCAGCAGCACGCGTCCGTAGGCGTGCAGGCGTCCGCCGAGCTGACGGCCCCGGATCCAGAGGAACTCGCTGTCCGAGGCGTACGGGTGCTGCCAGTCGTTGACGAGGAACGGGCTGGTCTGGTCCTTGAACATGGCCCGGCGGGCCTGGATGTACTGCCCCCGCAGGCCGGAGCGGAGACGGCCGCCGAGGCCGATGCTCATCGCCTTGGGCGCGGACGGGGGCGCCGGGATGAAGTCGGCCTCGCCGATGTCGCGGCCGGCTTCCAGGAGGAGCACCTCCAGGCCCCGCTCGGTGAGTTCCTTGACGGCGATGCTGCCGGCCGCGCCGGAGCCGACGACCAGGGCGTCGTAGCGCTTGTCGAGGGAGGTCATGCCCGGCACCCGCCTTCGGCTGTCACGTCGTGGATGTCATGCGTGTCGGTGTCATGTGTGCGGATGTCACGTGTACCGATGTGACGTGTATGGATGTCGTGTGTCCTGTGCACAGTGGTTCGGCTCTCTCTGCTGCGAGGTCGCGGTCCGCCCGCCTGGGCGGCTCCGCGTGGACGGCGGTGGCGGTGGCCGCCGTCGGGCCGCGGACCTCGCGCAGGCCGAGCCGTCTGCTGCGCTCCCAGGCGCCGAGGGCAGGCGCCGGGACCGGACGGGGTCCCGTCCGCGGCGGCTTGCGGTCCGAGGCGTCGACTGGCTGCCGCATGGTCTCCACCTGTTTCCTCTCCGCTCGCTGGTCTGTTCCCGTCCGGTCCGGCATGGCTTCCCTCACGCCGGAAGGGGTGCGGCCTCCTGGTCGCGGGTCTGGCGGAACAGCACGCCCCAGAGCAGGGCCGCGAGCGCCGCCGTGGCAATGGGCAGGGACCAGACGGCGGTCCAGTCGCCCGGGGTGCCGTGCGCGCCCACGGTCGCGTTGTAGATCTCGCCGGAGACGAACGAGCCGATGAAGGCGCCGATGCCGGAGACGACGAGGATGAGCATCCCCTGGGCCTGGGCGGCGAGTTCGACCGGCGCGACCTGGCCGATGTACATGGCGGCGAGGACGAGGAAGAAGTCGTTGCAGATGCCCTGGAGCACGATCGCCGTGATCGCGAGCCAGTTGCCGCTGTTCGCCGCCTCGATGAAGAGGACGAACCGCAACCCCCACATGCACATGCCGGCGAAGATGGCCCACTTCATCCCGAAGCGCTTGAGCATGAACGGGATGGTGACGATGAAGGCGACCTCGGAGGCCTGTCCGAGGGCGAGCACACCGGCGACGTTGCCGATCCCGAGGGCTCCGAGGTAGGTGGACGCGTAGGTGTTGTAGACGCCGAGCGAGACGGAGGTGAGCACGGCGCAGCCCATCAGCACGGCGAAGTTGCGGTGCCGCAGCAGCCGGAACGCCTTGGCTCCCACCAGGTCGCCGAGGTCGAAGCGCACGCCCCGCGCGGGCGGCGGGGTGGCCGGCAGCGTGAAGGCGTAGAGGCCCAGGGCGAAGCCGGCGACGGCCGTCACGTAGAAGACGCCGACCGAGGCCGACAGGCCGAGCCAGCCCACGGCGAACCCGGCCACCACCCAGCCGACCGTGCCGAAGACCCGGATGTAGGGGAAGTGCCGCTTGTCCGAGCCGAGGTGCCGGAACGCGATCGCGTTCGCCAGGCCGAGGGTGGGCTGGAAGAACAGCATGTAGACGAAGATCAGGGCGAGCGCGAGGGTGCCGCTGCCGGCGCGTACGACGGCCGGCAGCGTCAGCATCACGGCGCCGCCCGCCAGATGCGCCACGCCGAGCCCCTTCTGCGAGGGGAGGAAACGGTCGCCGATGGCGCCGAGCAGCATCGGGGAGACGATCGCGGCGACCGCGGCCAGGGTGTAGGCCGTGCCGATGACGGAGGCCAGGCCGTTGGTGGCGAGGACCAGGCCGAAGGTGGCGAACCAGGAGCCGAAGACCACGAATTCGAGCAGCATCATCACGACGAGCTGTACGAATGTCCTCCTGGTGCCGCCGTGCGACTCTTCGGCCGCCGCAGGGGAGGGTGCGGCCGACTGTGACGCCTCATCAAAGCTCGTCGGGTGACTCATCATTGAGATCCTTTTGACAACCATTCGAGTTCTGAACGTTTTCTCACCGGTGCGGAGGGTCGACACAGTCGACTTCCTGGTGGTTTTCAGCGATCAGTGCCCGCAAGGGGGATGTTGTCGCGCCACAGGGGCCTGCTGCCCCGCGCGCCGAGCGCGTCTCGCGCTTACCAATAAGCGTCCCGCTTGGTGCGCGGCGGAGCCTGTTGCACTCCGCGACGCCCTAGCTCCCGGTTATCGTATGATTTCCGCAGTGTTTGTCAACGATTTCAGTCGCGATTATTCATATCTCGAATGATTCGCGGTTGACGAGCGGCTTTCGAGGGCTTCGCCCAGGCGGGAAGCGTGCTGACACCCTGTCCGGTCTCCGCGAGCACGGCGGCGACTCCGCCGAACAGGGTCGCGTCGTCGCCGAGCCGGGCCGGGCAGACCCGGATCGACGGGGACACGGCACGAAGGCTGTGCATCTCCACCGACGACTGAATGCCGTCGAACACCAGGGCGCCCGCCTCGCTCAGCGTCCCGCCGACGGCGATCACGCTGGGCGCCATGAGCTTGGCGGTACTGGCGAAGGCCCGGCCCAGATGGCGTCCGGCCTCGTACAGCACCCTGCGGCAGGCGGGGTCGCCGCGGCGCGCGCCGTCGACGACCTCGCGCAGGCTGCCGCGGGAGCTCCCGGACGCTTCGAGCGCGAGCAGGATCGACCGCTCGGACACGAACGTGGTGAGGCAGCCACGGCTGCCGCAGAAGCAGACCGGCCCGCCGGGTTCCAGGACGATGTGGCCGATCTCGCCGGCCAGGCCGTCGCCGCCGCGGTAGATCCGGCCGTCGATGACGAGCCCGCCGCCGACCCCCGCGGCGCACATGACATAGAGGAAGTCGGCGGCGCCCTGGCCCGCTCCCCAGGTCCACTCGGCCAGGGCGGCGAAGTTGGCGTCGTTCTCCGCGATCACGGGCATGCCGAGGTCGTCCTCCAGGGTCTTGGCGACCGGGAGGTCCGTCCACTCGGGGAACTGCAGCCGCGCCCAGGACGCGACGGCGCCGGTGGCGCGGGCGAGGGGCGCCTGCATGCCGACGGCGACGCCCGCGAGGTCCCGCGGGCCGAGGCCGGCCTCGGCGGTCAGGGAGCGCACCAGGTCGACCACGAGCGCGGGGCTGCCGCCCTCCCCCGGCAACGGCACGGAGGCGTCGAGGCGGACCCGGCCGCCGAAGTCGAAGAGCGCGGCACGCATCGCGTCGGCGTTCACCTGCACGGCGACGACGGCGGCGTGGCTGGCGACCAGGGCGACGAGCGACTCCCGGCCGTTGACCGGCCGCACCTCGGCCACGCCGTCCGCGCGCAGCGTCTTGACGATGGCGTTCACCGTCGCCGGCGACAGCTCGGTCCGGCGGGCCAGGGCCGCCTGCGAGGAGGGGCCGTCCAGGCGCAGGGCGTCGAGCACCCGCCGGACGTTCCCCTGCCGGACGCCGGACGCCGACCTGGCCGGCCTGGCCGACTTCGCCGACTTGGCCGACCTGGCCGACCTGGCGTCGTCGTCGCCGTGCGATGCGCTGCCGTGCGGTGTGCCGCTGTCATCCTCGCCGTGAGCCACGGGACGACGATACGACCCGCCGGTCGCGCCCCGCACCGGGCGGCCGTGGCCGGCGCCGGGCGGGGGGCGACCGGGCGGGGTCACTGGTTGCTGAACGCCGAGTCGAAGGCCGCCTTGGGCAGCGGCCACAGAGCGGAGCGGATCCGGCCCACGGCTTCCGCCGCGCCGTGCAGCCGGTCCATGCCCGCGTCCTCCCACTCCACGGAGATGGGGCCGTCGTAGCCGATGGCGGCCAGGGCGCGGAAGGCGTCCTCCCAGGGCATGTCGCCGTGGCCGACGGAGACGAAGTCCCAGCGCCGGCGCGGGTCGCCCCAGGGCAGGTGCGAGCCGAGGATCCCGGCGCGCCCGTACGGCGGCCGGACCCGGGTGTCCTTGCAGTCCACGTGGTAGATGCGGTCGGCGAAGTCCGTGATGAAGCCGACCGGGTCGACGCCCTGCCAGATCATGTGCGAGGGGTCCCAGTTGAAGCCGAAGGCCGGGCGGCGGCCGATCGCCTCGAGGGTGCGCTCGCTGGTCCAGTAGTCGTAGGCGATCTCGGACGGGTGGACCTCGTGGGCGAAGCGCACACCCTCGGCGTCGAAGACGTCGAGGATCGGGTTCCAGCGGCGCGCGAAGTCCTCGTACCCCTCGTCGATCACCGCCTGGGAGACCGGCGGGAACATCGCCACGTACTTCCAGATCTTCGAGCCGGTGAACCCGACGACGGTGTCGGCGCCGAGCCTGCGGGCCACCCGGGCGGCGCGCTTCATGTCCTCGGCGGCGCGCTGCCGGACGCCCTCCGGGTCGCCGTCGCCCCAGATCTCCGGGCGCAGGATCGCCTGGTGCCGGAAGTCGATCGGGTCGTCGCACACGGCCTGTCCGCCGAGGTGGTGGGAGATCGCCCAGACCTTCAGCCCGTACCGCTCCAGGACGGCCTGGCGCTGCGGCAGGTAGTCGGGGTCGGCCTCGGCGCGGGCCAGGTCCAGGTGGTCGCCGGAGGCCGCGATCTCCAGTCCGTCGTACCCCCACTCACCCGCCAGCCGCGCCACCTCCTCGAACGGCAGATCCGCCCACTGACCGGTGAAGAGGGTGACCGGCTGCCGGGCCGGTTCCCGGCTCTGTGCCTGGCTCTGGTTCATGTGCGGCCTCCTTGGCGTTTCCGACACTTTAGCTTACGGTGAGCAAAAGTCGACGTTGGCGGAGTCATCACTCTCCGTTTTTTCGACTTGTTCACGCGTTAGCTCCTGGAGCGAGAAGGAAGAGAAGAGGTGTGTGGCATGCGCGTCGCTGTCATCGGTACCGGCTTCATGGGGGCCGTGCATACCCGGTCCGCGCTCGTGGCGGGCGGCGAGGTGGTGGGCGTGGTCGGGTCGACGCCCGAGAAGGGCCGCCGGGCCGCCGCGGAGTTCGGGGCCGGCCAGGGCTTCGACTCGGTCGAGGACGTCCTGCGGCACGGGGTGGACGTGCTGCACGTGTGCACACCCAACGCCACGCACGCGGAGTTCTGCCGTGCGGCCCTCGCCGCCGGTGTCCCGGTCGTCTGCGAGAAACCGCTGGCCACCGACGCCGCAACCGCACGCGAACTCACCGAACTGGCGGCGGAGCGCGGGCTGGTCACCGCCGTGCCCTTCGTGTACCGGTACTACGCGTCCGTACGTGAGGCACGTGACCACATCCGGCGGCCGGGACACCGGCCGCCCTGGCTGATCCACGGCAGCTATCTGCAGGACTGGCTCGCCGACACGGAGGCCACCAACTGGCGGGTCGACCCGGCGGACGGCGGCGCCACGCGCGCGTTCGGGGACATCGGCGTCCACTGGTGCGATCTCGCCGAGTTCGTGACCGGACAGCGGATCACCCGGGTGAACGCGTCCTTCGCCCGCGCGGTCCCGGCCCGGCCCGGAGCGGACGGCACCCCGCGCCCCGTCGAGACCGAGGACGGCGCGGTCGTCCTCCTCGAGACCGACGCCGGTGCGATCGGATCGGTGGTGGTCAGCCAGGTCTCCGCCGGGTACAAGAACGCGCTGTCGTTCTCCTTCGACGGGCCGGACGCCAGCTACGCGTTCCGCCAGGAGACCCCCGAGTCGCTGTGGATCGGCGGCCGCGACGCCAACGAGGTGCTGCTGCGCGATCCGAACCGGGCCGGGGCCCCCGCCGGACGGGCGGCCCGCCTGCCGTCCGGGCATCCGCAGGGCTACTACGAGGCCTTCGCCGACTTCGTCGCCGACGCCTACGCGGCGGTCCGCGGCGAACAGGTCACCGGGATGCCGTCCTTCGCCGACGGACTGCGCGCGGCCGAGATCGCCCGGGCGGTCGTCGAGTCGGCCCGCGGCAGCGGCTGGGTCGACGTGCCGGCGGCGGGGCAGGGGCCGGCGGAGAAACGCTCCTGAGCCGCTACCGTGCCCCCGCCAGCGGCACGTCGAGCGGGAGCGGCTCGGTGAAGTCGCCGGTGTGTGCGCGGATCCCGCGGGGGCTGCCGTGCCGGAGCCACTGGTCGAGCAGTTCCGGGTGCAACAGCTCGTCGACGACCAGGGCCGCCGCTCCCACGACGCCCTCGGCGCGGTCGAGGTCGACCCGGGCGATGACGAGTTCGTCGGTGGCCAGCGGCAGCGACCGTCTGGCCACGACCTCCGCGACGGGGTCCCGGAACACGTCGCCCGCCTGGGCCAGCACGCCGGCCAGGTAGACCGTCGACGGGTTGAAGACACTGACGAGCGTCGCCAGCTGCCCGCCGACCAGCTCGCCCGCCCTGGTGACGAGTTCGGTGCTGACCCGGTCGCCGGCCCGGCAGCCGTCGAGCACGTCGGTGACGGCCAGCGGCGCCTCCGTGCGCTCCAGCCGCTCGGCCAGGAAGGCGCTCCGTCCCTCAAGGGCCGCGGCGCGTGCGTCCCGGGTGAGGGCCCAGCCACCGGCGAACGCCTCCAGGCACCCGAACTTGCCGCACCGGCACCGGTGGCGGGACTCCTCGGCGACGATGGTGTGCCCGAGGTCGCCGGCCGCGCCGCGCGCCCCCCGGTGCAGCCGGCCCCTGGACATCAGGCCGAGGCCGATCCCGGTGCTCGCCTTGACGAGCAGGATGTTGTCGCCCGCGGCCGCCCGGGTCCGGCTCCAGGCTCCCAGCGCCATCAGGTTGGCGTCGTTGTCGACCCAGGCCGGCACGTCGTAGTGGGCTTCGAGCCGGTCCCGGAGCGGGAAGCCGTGCCAGCCGGCCATGATCGGCGGCTGTACGGGCATCCCGCGCGCGAAGTCGACCGGCCCGGGTACGCCCACGCACACCCCCCACAGGCGCTGCCGCAGCTCCGGGTTCAGCAGCTGCCCCGCCACGTCGACCAGCGTGGCCAGGGACGCCTCGGGGCCCGACTCGATGCCCCACGGCACCCGCCGCTCGGCGAGCACGGTCCCGTCGAGGTCGGTCACCGCGGCGTTCAGATGGGTGGCGCCGAACACCGCGCCGAGGACGACACCTCGGCCGGAGGCGATCCGCAGGATGCGGGAGGGCCGTCCGCCGGTGGACGGGGCAGGCTCGCCCTCCGCCACCAGGCCGACCCGGATCGCGTGGTCCACCCGCTGCGTGATGATCGTCCGGCCCAGCCCGGTCTGCCGGCCGAGGTCGGGCCTGGTCACGGCCGTTCCGCTCCTGATCAGACTCAGGACCAGGGAGAGGGTACGGGTGTGGTCGGTCATGCAGTGAGCTTATGGTCCCGGCGACCTGTCGTCGCCGACGGCCGGGGCGGGAGGGCTCCACCCGCATGTCACCGCGTGCGAAGCTGACCGCATGGAACCGTCACCCGACCGGCTCGGCGAGATGCCGCCGTTGAGCGACCGCGCGGCACCGGCCTACCCCATCGCCTCGGTGGAGAACACGCTGCGCATCCTCCTGCTGCTGCGCGAGCGCGACCGCCTGACCCTCGCCGACGTCGCCGCCGAACTGGGTGTCGCCCGCTCCAGCGCACATCGCCTGATGGCGATGCTGTCCTACTACGACTTCGTGCGGCAGGACTCGGCGTCGCGTTCCTTCCGGCCCGGCGCCGCGCTGATCGACGTCGGTCTGGCCGCCGTACGCGCCCTCGACGTCCGGGCCCTGGCCAGGCCGGTGCTCACCGAACTCGCCGCGGCCACCGAGATGACCGCCCACCTCGCCCTCCCCCGGGGCCGGGACGTCCTCTACGTCGACGGCGTCGAGAGCCGTCGCACGATCAGGGCGGCCCTGCGCACCGGGGACTCGCTGCCCGCCCACGTCACCGGCGTCGGCAAGGCGCTGCTGGCGACCCTCACCGACGACCAGCTGCGCCAGTTGTACCGGGACGCGCCGCCGCAGGCCGTCACCGACCGGTCCGTCTCCACCGTGGCGGGCCTGCTGACGGAGATGCGGACCGCGCGGGCGGCCGGATACGCCGTCAACCGCGGCGAGAGCGAGCCCGGCGTACTGTCCGTCGGCGTGGCCGTCAGCCTGCCGGAACCGGGCATGTTCGCCGGTATCGGTCTGGTCTGCCCGGAGTTCTCGGTCGATGCCGAGTGGGAGTCGCGGATCGGGACCCAGCTGAAGGCCGCGGCCGCCGAACTGGCGAAAGAGATGAGCGCGTACCGCTTCTGACACCTCCTGCTCCCCCCCCTGGCCCCCTCTGACGCCTCGTGCCCTCCCCGGCCCCCTTCTGACGCCCCGTGCTCCACCCTGGCCCCTTCTGACGCCTCCTGAGCCGGCACACATCGCCGCCGCGCCCGAGAACGAGGCGGCCGCCGGCCTCCGGACCTCGCCCGCGTTCCTGTCACCGGCAGCACCGGCCGCCGATTGTTGACAATTTCGCCGCCCGCATATTGCGCAGGCCCCCCACGTCGCCTTACGGTTCTGTACAGCAGACCAGCATTCTGCACATCAGACGCCCGGTCGCGTCGAGCCGAACGCGGTGGCCCCTCCTCCGTGGCCCCGGCAGGACACCGCACCGCGCACACCGGTCGATCACGGAAGGCGGGACATGAGCCACGAGAGCGTCGAGCAGGGCATCCGGCGGGCGGGCGGAGCGTTGGCACTGCTGCGCAACTCCCCGATCCGCCCGCACACCTTTCCGGTCGCGGCGGAGTTCACCAACTGGCGTACCGAGCAGCGGGCCTGGCGGGAGTCGGTCGCGCTGCTGGACCAGTCGCACCACATGACGGACCTGTACATCGAGGGCCCCGACGCGCTGCGGCTGCTGTCGGACCTCGGCGTGAACAGCTTCGCGAGGTTCGGTCCGGGCCGTGCGAAGCAGTACGTCGCCGTCAACCACGACGGCCACCTCATCGGCGACGCCGTCCTGTTCCACCTGGAGGAGAACCGGTTCGACCTGGTCGGGCACCCGATGGTCCTCGACTGGGTGCAGTACCACCTGGAGACCGGCGAGTACGACGCCACGACCGAGCGCGACGACAACTCCTACGACCGGGAGCCCGGGCGACCGCCCAAGGTGTACCGGTACGAGGTGCAGGGCCCGAACGCGGTCGCCCTGCTGGAGAAGGCCACCGGAGCCCCTCTGCCGGCTGTGAAGTTCTTCCACATGACCACGTTCACCATCGCGGGCCGCCAGGTGCGCGCCCTGCGGCACGGCATGGCCGGGCAGCCCGGGTTCGAACTCTTCGGCCCCTGGGCGGAGGGGGAGGCGGTACTGGCGGCCCTCCTCGCCGCCGGCCCGGAGTTCGGCCTGGTCCGGGCCGGTGCCAAGGCGTACTCCACCGCCAACCTGGAGTCGGCCTGGGTGCCCGCGCCGTTCCCGGCCGTCTTCTCCGGCGCCAGCCGCAAGGGCTACCGCGAGTGGCTGCCCACCACCTCGATGGGCTCGCTGGGCGGCTCGATGGACTCCGAGGACATCGCCGACTACTACGTGACGCCGTACGACATCGGCTACGGCGGCATCGTCGCGTTCGACCACGACTTCGTCGGCCGCGCGGCCCTGGAGGAGATCGCGAAGAAGCCGCGCCGCACCAAGGTCACCCTGGTGTGGAACGCCGATGACGTGGCCGCCGCCGTCGGCTCGCTGTACCGGCCGGGCGAACTGCCCGCCAAGTTCATCGAGTTCCCCAAGGCCCGTTACGCCCTGCACCAGAGCGACAAGGTGCTCGTCGGCGGGGAGCTGGTCGGCATCTCCATGGATGTCGGCTACATAGCCAACGAGCGGGCCATGGTGTCGCTGGCCACGGTCGACCTCGCCCACAGCGAGCCGGGCACCGAGGTGACCGTGGTGTGGGGCGAGAGCCCCAACTCGGCCAAGCCGGGCGTCGAGGCGCACCGCCAGGTGGAGATCCGCGCGACGGTGGCGCCGGCCCCCTACGTCGGATACGCGCGCGGCGCCTACCGCGACCGCTAGGACCGCCGGTTCCACCAGTACCGGCAGAACCGGCAGAACCGGCGGAACCGGCGGAACCGCCCGGGCCACCTTCCCCGCGCCGATCCGAGCAAGGAGCATGATGACCCCTGTTTCCACACCCGCGCTCACCGGAGCGGCGCTGCTGCTACGGGACTTCTCCCTGGAGATGACGGGCAAGGACACCCCGAGACTGGAGGCCGCCGGGGAGTCCATCCCCGAGGGCACCCGCGTGAACGTGACGTACCTCGGCAACGAGGACCTGATGATGCGACGGGCGGCGGCCCGGTCCGCGCGGCGCCTCGGATTCGTCCCGGTCCCCCATGTCTCCGCACGCCGGCTGGGCTCGCGGCAGGACCTGGCGGAGTTCCTGTCCGCCCTGCAGGCCGACGGCACCGGGCAGAACGTCTTCGTCGTCGGCGGCGACCCGGCCCACCCGCACGGCCCCTACGGCGACTCCCTCTCCGTCATCCGTTCCGGACTGCTCCGGAAGTACGGCGTACAGCGGGCCGGGATCAGCGGCTACCCGGAAGGGCATCCGCAGATCCCGGAGACGGCACTGTGGACGGCCCTCGAACAGAAGGCGGCGGCCCTCGCCGAGGAGGGGCTGACCGGCGACGTCATCACCCAGTTCGGCTTCGACCCGGACGCGGTGCTCGACTGGATCGAGCGGCTGCGCGAGCGGGGCGTCGACCTGCCGGTCCGGGTCGGCGTGCCCGGTCCCGCCGGGGTCCGCAGGCTGCTGTCGTACGCCACCCGGTTCGGGGTCGGGACCGGCGCTTCCGTCGCCCGCAAGTACGGGCTGTCCCTGACCAACCTCATGGGCACGGCCGGACCCGACCGTTTCATCCGCGCCCTGGCCGAGCGGTACGACCCCACCGCGCACGGCGAGGTGAAGCTGCACTTCTACACCTTCGGCGGGCTGGGCGCGACCTCCGCGTGGATCGCCGGCTTCCGCACCGGGGAGGACCCGAAGTGACCGTCACCCGGCAGGCTCCGGCACTCGGGGCGCGCGGCTCCGCACCCGCGCATCAGGCCTCGCTGATCGTGCGCGGCACGGACCGCGTCGGAATCGTCGCCGCCGTCGGCTCCCTGCTCAGCAGCCACGGCGCCAACATCGTCTCGCTCGACCAGTACTCCGACCCGGCCACCGGGGCCTTCTTCCAGCGCACGATCTTCTCCCTCGACGGTCTGCGGGCCGCCCTGCCGGGCATCCGTGCGGAACTGGCGGAACGGCTGGCCAAGGACTTCGACCTCGACTTCACCCTGCGGGACCTGTCGGTGCCGAAACGGGTGGCCGTCTTCGCCTCCAGGTCCGACCACTGCCTGCTCGACCTGCTGTGGCGGCACCGGCGGGGCGAACTCCCGGTCAGCGTGGCCATGGTGATCTCGAACCACCCCGACACGGCCGAGGAGGTACGCGGCTTCGGCGTCCCCTTCTTCCACGTCCCCTCGACGGGGCCGGACAAGTCCGCGGCCGAGGCCGAACACCTGCGGCTGCTCAAGGACAACGTCGACTTCGTCGTCCTGGCCCGCTACATGCAGATCCTCTCCGGCGACTTCATCGAGCGGGCCGGGGTGCCGATCATCAACATCCACCACTCCTTCCTGCCCGCCTTCATCGGCGCCGGCCCGTACGCCAAGGCCAAGGAACGCGGTGTGAAGCTGATCGGCGCGACCGCGCACTACGTCACCGAGGACCTCGACGAAGGCCCGATCATCGAGCAGGACGTCGTCCGCGTCACCCACGCCGACACCGCCGCCGACCTCCGCCGCCGGGGCGCCGACGTCGAACGGGCCGTGCTCTCCCGCGCGGTGCTCTGGCACGCCGAGGACCGGGTCGTCCGGCACGGCAACCACACCATCGTCTTCACATGAGCCGCTCCCCGTCTTCGCATGAGCCGCTCCTCGCCGCTCAACACGATCTCTGTCAACATTGATCGAGTCAATCCATGCCGAAGCGGCTACGGTGACGCCCATGCGCGATCAACACCCCGCTCCCGGCAGTCCCGCGCGGCGGCTGAGCACCAGGGAGACCGCCGAACTGCTCGGCGTGAAGCCCGAGACCGTGTACGCCTATGTGAGCCGCGGCCAGCTCAGCAGCAGACGCGAGCCCGGGGGCCGCGCCAGCACCTTCGACGCCCGGGAGGTGGAGACGCTGGCCCGGCGCAACAGGCGGGAGGCCGCAGGGAGTCCGGGCTCCGGCGGTGATCTGTCGGTGCGCACCCGGATCACGCTGATCGACCAGGACCGGTACTTCTTCCGGGGGGTCGACGCCACGGAACTCGCCGCCCACCACTCCTACGAGGAAGTGGCCGAGTGGCTGTGGACGGGCCGCATGACCCGGGGCATGACCTTCACCGCCCCGGAGGCCACGGTCGCGGTCGCCCGCCGGACCGTCGACGCGCTGCCCGAGCACACCTCGCCCACCGACCGGCTGCGCGTCGCCACCATCGCCGCGGCCGCCGAGGACCCGCTCCGCTTCGACCTGTCCGAGGAGTCCGTCCTCGGCACCGCGCGCGTGCTGATCCCCACGCTCGTCGCCGCGCTCCCGGTGCAGCGCCGGCGGGGGCACGACGACGGCCCGCTCGCCCACCGCCTGTGGCGCCGGCTGACCGGCATCGACCCCAGCGACGCCGCGCTGCGGGTCCTGGACACCGCGCTCGCGCTGCTCGTCGACCACGACCTGGCCGCCTCCACCCTCGCGGTCCGGGTCGCGGCCTCCGCGCGTGCGCACGCCTACGCGGCCGTGTCGGCCGGGCTCGGCGTGCTCGAAGGCCCCCTGCACGGCGCCTCCAGCGGGCTCGCCCACCGGATGCTGGTAGACGTCCTCGACCAGGGCAGTGCCGTCACGGTGATCGCGGACGAGCTCCGCGCGGGCCGCCGCATCCCCGGCCTCGGCCACCGCCTCTACCAGGGCGAGGACCCACGCGCGCGTGCGCTGTTCGCGCTCCTTGAAGAGGTCCCGCGCGCGGAACCCGCCCTGCTCGCGGCCCGGGACGTCGTCGCCACGACCGCCCGGCACACCCCGCTGCACGCCAACGTCGACCTGGCGCTGGCCGTGTTCACGGCCTCCTGCGGCATGCCCGCCACCGCGGGCGAGACGATCTTCGCCGTCGCCCGGACGGCGGGCTGGATCGCCCACGCGCTGGAGGAGTACGGCGAACGCCCGCTGCGCATGCGTCCCAGCGGCCACTACGTGGGCCCGAAACCGCCACAGCCGCTGCCGTAACCGCCCCATCGGCAACCCCTTCGGCAACCCCCTCGAAGGCGCGAACGGACGAGGCCGGAAGTCACCCCGGGCAAAGTCAGGTTAGGCTCACCTCTGTGAGTAGGTGCGCAACCGTCTCCCGGATGCTCGACGAGCCCGTTTCGGGCACTGCCGCCACCGCGACGACGTGGCTGCTGCTGGAACAACCCGGCCCGTGGGGTCCCAAGGCGCTGACTTCGAGCCATCTGGACCCCGCGCTGGGCCGCGCCCTGGAGGCCGCCGCCA
This sequence comes from Streptomyces sp. NPDC047061, assembly GCF_040643955.1. Lineage (NCBI taxonomy): Bacteria > Bacillati > Actinomycetota > Actinomycetes > Kitasatosporales > Streptomycetaceae > Streptomyces > Streptomyces sp. NPDC047061. The sequence continues at coordinate 30,697 of NZ_JBEYVI010000051.1, read as the reverse complement.
AGGGGACGGGCGTACGGATCGCGCTCATCCGCCGCCCCGGCCGCCACGCCGACCCCGGCACCCCCGCCGTACGCCAGGTGTACGTCGCCCACACGGTGCCCGGGAACGTCTGGCTGCACAGCGCCACCACCCGCGACCCGAGCCGGCTGCTCGCCCTCGACTTCGCCGCGCTCGGCGCGGGCGACCACCGTTCGTTCGACGCGGCGCTCGGCGGCCGGCCGCACCGGGGCAGCCCGCTCGCGCTCGTCTGCACCAACGGCAGGCGCGACCGCTGCTGCGCCCTGCTGGGCCGCCCGCTCGCCGCCGAACTGGCCGCGTCCGGCGTGGCGGGCACCTGGGAGGTCACCCATCTGGGTGGTCATCGCTTCTCGCCGACGCTGCTCGTCCTGCCCTACGGCTACGCGTACGGCCGCGCCGAGGCCCATGCCGTCAAGGAGGTCCTGCACGGCATCCAGGAGGACCGCGTGGTGCTGGAGGGGTGCCGCGGCTGCTCCGCCTGGGAACGGCCCGGCCAGGCGGCCGAACTGGCCGTGCGCGAGGCGGCGGGCGAGTACGCGGCGGGCGTGCTGAGCGTTGTACGGACCGAGGGCGCGGCCCCGCGCTGGGAGGTCACCGTCGCCCATGCCGACGGCCGCCGGTGGCGGGTGTGCGTGGCCCAGGGCGTCTCGCTGCCGCCGCGCCCGGAGAGCTGCGGGGTGTCGGTGCTGGGCTCGCCGGCCCGGATGGACGTGGTGTCGGTGCGGGAGCTGCGGACGACGACGGCACTGGCGAGCTGACCCCGGCCTCGCCCAAGAACTGGTCAAGAGATCCACAGGACTGGTCAAGAGATCCACGCCACACCCCCTTAAGCACGGCGTACCCGCGCACGTACCGTCGTGGGTATGAGCCCCACGCCCCCTGTGCGCCGTCTGCGTCCCCGGCTGCCCCGGAAGGTGTTCTCGCAGATCCTGCTGATGCAGCTGGCGATCGCCGCGGGCGTCGCCGTGCTCGCGACCGGGCTCTTCCTGGCCCCCCTGAGCAAGCAGCTGGACCAGGAGGCGATGCGCAGGGCGCTGGCGATCGCCCAGACCACGGCGCAGGACCCGCAGATCGCCGAGGGCGTGCTGACCACCGCACCGACCGTGAACGGGCCGGTGCAGAAGGAGGCGGAGCGGATCCGGAAGGCCACCCATGCCGAGTACATCGTGGTGATGGACCGGGGCGGGTTCCGCTGGTCGCACACCACGCCCTCGGAGATCGGCCGGCATGTGTCGACCGACCCCACGGAGGCACTGGACGGCAAGGAGGTCATGCAGATCGACAACGGCACCCTGGGCCGCTCCGCACGCGGCAAGGTGCCGCTGTACGACGCGCAGCACCGGATCATCGGGGCGGTCTCGGTCGGCATCGCCTACGACAGCGTGCGGGCCCGGCTGCTCGGCACCATCCCCGGGCTGTTCGCCTACGCCGGCGGTGCCCTCGCGGCCGGCGCGCTGGCCGCCTGGCTGATCTCCCGGCGGGTCCAGCGGCAGACCCGCGACCTGGCCTTCTCCGACATCTCGGCGCTGCTCGCGGAACGCGAGGCGATGCTGCACGGCATCCGGGAGGGCGTCGTCGCCCTCGACCGCGCCGGCCGCATCCGCCTCCTGAACGACGAGGCGAGACGGCTCCTCGGCATCGGTGACGAGGCCGTCGGCCGGTCCCCCGACGAGGCGCTCGGCGAAGGTCGTACGACCGATGTGCTGGCCGGCCGGGTGACCGGCACCGATCTGCTCACCGTGCGCGGCCAGCGGGTCCTGGTCGCCAACCGCATGCCCACCGACGACGGCGGCGCCGTCGCCACCCTGCGCGACCGCACCGAGCTGGAGCAGCTCGGCCGTGAACTCGACTCCACGCGCGGGCTGATCGACGCCCTGCGCGCCCAGGACCACGAGCACGCCAACCGCATGCACACCCTGCTCGGGCTGCTGGAACTGGAGATGTACGACGACGCCGTGGAGTTCGTCGGCGAGGTGGTCGGCGACCACCGGGTCACCGCCGAGCAGGTCACGGAGAAGATCCAGGACCCGCTGCTGGCCGCCCTGCTGGTCGGCAAGGCGACCGTCGCGGCCGAGCGCGGGGTCGCCCTGTGGGTGTCCGACCGCACCTGGCTCCCGGACCGGCTGATAGACCCCAGGGGCCTGGTGACAGTCGTGGGCAACCTGGTGGACAACGCGCTCGACGCGGTCGCCGGTACGCCGCACGCGCGGGTGGAGGTCGAGTTGTGCACGGAGGGCCGCGCGATCGTCCTCCGGGTGCGGGACACGGGGCCCGGGATCCCGGCGGCACAGCGGGAGCTGGTCTTCACCGACGGCTGGTCCACCAAGAAGCCGCCGACGCACGGCAAGCGCGGCATCGGGCTCTCCCTGGTGCGCCGGCTCGCCGAACGGCAGGGCGGCAGCGCGACCGTGGGCGAACCGGAAGGCGGGGGCGCCCAGTTCACGGTCGTGCTCCCCGAGGCGCTGACCGCGCCGGAACTGGAACGGGAGCCGGCGCTCGCCCCGGCCGAGGAGGAGGCGCGATGATCGAGGTCCTGGTCGTGGACGACGACACCCGGGTCGCCCGGGTCAACGCCGCCTACGTCGAGAAGGTGCCCGGCTTCCATGTGGCCGGCGAGGCCCACAACGCGGCCGAGGCCCTGCACCGGCTGGAGACCCTGCCCCGCCTCGACCTCGTCCTCATGGACCACTACCTGCCCGACGACACGGGCCTCGCGGTGGTCCAGGAGATGCGCCGGCGCGGCCACCAGACCGACGTGATCATGGTGACGGCGGCCCGGGACGTGTCGACCGTCCAGGCGGCGATGCGCCAGGGCGCCCTGCAGTACCTGGTCAAGCCGTTCGCGTTCGCGGGGCTGCGCGCCAAACTGGAGGCGTACGCGCAGCTGCGGCGCACCCTGGACGGCGGCGGCGAGGCCGAACAGGCCGAGGTGGACCGCATCTTCGGCGCGCTGTCCGCGCCGTCCGAGCCGGGGCTGCCCAAAGGGCACTCCCCCACCACCGCGGAGCTGGTGCGTCAGTCCCTGATGAACGCCGAGGGCCCGCTGTCGGCCCAGGAGATCGCCGAGCGGACGGGGGTGAGCCGCCAGACCGCCCAGCGCTATCTGAAGCTCCTGGAACGCACCGGGCGGGCCCGGCTGACCCTCAAGTACGGCGACGCGGGCCGCCCCGAACACCGTTACGTGTGGGCGACCCGCGGCTGAGACCCGCTCACCCGGCCGTCACTTGGCGGCCTCGACGAACTCGGTCGTGAAGGTCTTGCCCAGGTCGACATCGGCCTTCTGGATGTTCGGGTTGAACGCCTTGAGCACCTTCTCCACGGTCTCCGGGCCGTTCTCGGGCATCACCCCGTCGTCGGTGAACATCGGCAGCGTGCTCTCGATGGACTGCGTGTAGAGAGCCTTGTCGCCCTGGGAGTAGTCGGCGGGCATCTTGGCCGCGATCTCGGCGGCGCTGTGCGTGGACATCCACTTGAGCGTCTTGACGAATGCATTGACCAGCTTCTGGACGGTGTCCTTGTGACCGTTGACCCAGTTCGTCTGCATGTACAGGCTCGACGACGGGTACGGCCCGCCGAGCGCCTTCTGGGACCCCTCCGGCGTCCGCATGTCCAGCAGGACCTTGCCCGCCTTCTTGTCCAGGATCGTCGCGACGGTCGGGTCGGTGGTCATACCGCCGTCGATGGAGCCCTGCTGGAGCGCCGAGATGAAGGTCGCGCCCGCGCCGACGGCGACCGGCGAGAACTCGCTGACCTTGACCCCGTTCTTGACGGCGAGGTACTTGGTGAGGAAGTCGGTCGACGAGCCGAGGCTGGTGATGCCGAGCTTCTTGCCCTTGAAGTCCTTGGGCGAGGTGATGTCACCGGCCGCCTTGGTGGAGACGATCTCCACCTCGCCGGGCGCCCGCGAGAACTGCACGACGGACTCCACGGCCTTGCCCTTGGTCTGCAGGTCCAGCGTGTGGTCGTAGAAGCCGACCGTCCCCTGGACCTGCCCGGCGACCAGCGCCGTCTCGGCCTGGACGCCGGCCGGCTCGGTGAGCAGTTCCACGTTGAGGCCCTCGGCGTCGAAGTAGCCGAGCCGCTGGGTGAGCATCGCGGGCAGGTAGATGACCTTGTCCAGGCCACCGACCATGATCTTGACCTTCGTTCCCTTGCCGGAGCCGGTGGAGGTCGTGCTCGCCGCGTCGTTGGCGCAGGCGGTGAGGGAGGAGACGGCGAGCAGGCCGGCGGCGGCCAGGGTGCTGTATCTGGCGGACTTGCGCATGCGGTTCACGTCCTTGTGAGAAGGCGGTGCGGGGAGGAGCGGGGGAAGCGGGAGAGGGGTCAGCTGTCGGAGTCCGACGGCTTCCACCGGAAGATGCGGCGCTCGGCGAAGGTGAGCAGCCCTTCGGCGGCGAGGGCGACGACGGCGAGGATGACCATCGCGGCGTACACACCGGCCGCGTTGAAGGTGCCCTGCGACTGCGCGACGAGCAGGCCGATGCCCTTGGTGGCGCCGATGTACTCGCCGACGATGGCGCCGATGAGGGCGAAGCCGAAGCTGACGTGGAGGCTGGTGAAGATCCACGAGGTGGCGGACGGGATGACGACCTGGAGGGTCACCCTTCGGTCGCTCGCGCCGAGGATCCGGGCGTTGGCCACGAGGTTGCGGTCGACCTCGCGGGCACCCTGGAAGGCGTTGAAGAACACCGGGAAGAACACCAGCACGACGGCCGAGGCGACCTTGGAGGAGGCGCCGAGCCCGAACCAGATCACGAAGATCGGGGCGAGCACGATCCTGGGGATCGAGTTGAGCACCTTGATGTAGGGGCCGAGGACGTCGGCGAGGAAGGCGATCCGCCCGAGGGCGATGCCGAAGACCACACCGGCGATGACACCGATGACCCAGCCGAGCAGCGCCTCGTAGAGCGTGTACCAGATCTGCTCGCCCAGGGGGCCGAGTGCGGTGCCGTGGGTCACCCAGGTCCAGATCTGGTCCCAGATCTTCGACGGCATCGAGAAGTTGAACGGGTCGATGACCTCGGCCCGGGCCAGGACCTCCCAGAGGCCCAGGACGGCCACCAGGAGCAGCACGCGCACGGCGAACACGATCGCCTTGCGTCTGCGGGCGGCCTGGGCCCGCGACCGGGCCCGGTCCGGGCCGGCCTTGACCGTGTCGACGACCGGTGTGCTGAGCGTCTCAGGCGACATTGGCGGCACCCCTCTCACGGGTGATGCGGACCTCTTCGCCGAGGGACTCCCAGATCTCGCGGTAGATCTCGATGAACCGCGGCTCCAGACGTACCGACTCGACCTTGCGGGGGCGGGGCAGGTCGATCTCGAAGACCTGCTTCACGGTCGCGGGCCCGGCGGTCATGACGACGACCTTGTCGGCCAGCGCGATGGACTCCTCCAGGTCGTGGGTGACGAAGACGACCGAGGCGCCCGTGCCCTCCCACAGTCCGAGGAGCTCGTCCGACATCAGGGCCCGGGTCTGCACGTCGAGCGCGGAGAACGGCTCGTCCATGAGCAGGATCTCCGGGTCGTTGACGAAGGTCGCGGCGAGCGCCACGCGCTTGCGCTGGCCGCCGGAGAGCTGATGCGGGTAACGGTCCTCGAAGGCCGCGAGTCCGACCCGGGCCAGCCAGGCACGGGCCTTCTCCCGGGCCTCCGCCTTGGGCACGCCCCGGAAACGGGGTCCCGCCATCACGTTGGACAGCACGGTCCGCCAGGGGAAGGTGGCGTCCTGCTGGAAGACGAAGCCGACCTTGTCGCCGACGCCGGCGACCGGCTCGCCGGCCACCAGCACCTCGCCCTCGCTGGGCTCCTCCAGCCCGCTGACCAGCGTCAGCGTGGTGGACTTGCCACAACCCGTCGGCCCTACGACGGCCACGAACTCACCACGCCCCACGGTGAGGTCGAGGTCGCGGACAGCCGTGTGCAGACCCCCCGACGGGGTCTTGAAGATCTTGCTCGCGCCCCGCAGCTCGATGGCGGGGCTGGTGTCTGCGCTCATGGGCCGGGACGGTAGGTGCGACCCGGGCCACGGCAGCAGTCTTCTGGGCGCAAGCCGTTCTTTTGCTCGCAAGCATCTGTTGTGCTCTTTTTGCTCGCGCTACAACTGCGCAGACGAAACACGGGCTTAACGCTCGCCGGCCTTGAAGGAGAGGCCTGATGATTGACGTCCTGGTGGTCGACGACGACTTCCGCGTCGCCGAGATAAACGCCAAGTACGTGGGGAAGGTTCCCGGCTTCCGGGTGGCCGCCCGCGCGCACAGCGCCGCCCAGGCCCTGGCCGCCGTGAACCGCGGCACCATCGACCTGGTCCTGCTGGACCACTACCTGCCGGACCAGACCGGCCTCGAACTCGTCCACCGCATGCGGGAGCAGGGCCTCGGCACCGACGTCATCATGATCACGGCGGCCAGCGACGTGACCACCGTCCAGAAGGCGATGCGCCTGGGCGCCCTGCACTACCTGGTCAAGCCGTTCACCTTCGCCGCCCTGCGCACCCGCCTGGACTCCTACGCGGCCCTGCGCCGTACCGTCGACCGGGTCGGCGGCCGGGGCCTGACCGGCCAGGAGCAGGTCGACCGGATCTTCGGCGCCCTGCGCACCTCACCGGCACCGTCCGCACCCGGCCTGCCCAGCGGCCAGTCCGAGCCGACGACGGACCTCATCTGCGGCGTCCTGCACCGGGCCGACCATCCGCTCTCCGCCCACGAGGTCGCCGCCGAGACCGGCCTCAGCCGCTCCACCGCCCAGCGCTACCTCCGCCACCTGGAGCAGGCCGGCCGCCTCCGCCTCTCCCTGAAGTACGGCGACACGGGCCGCCCGGAGCACCGCTACGCCTGGGTGGTGCCGTAGCCGTCCCGGGGCGCTCTAGACGGCCCCCGCCCCGGTCAGTGACCGCACCTCCGTCTCCGCGTGCCTCGCCTCGTCCGGGACCTCGTCCGAGGTGACCGTGCCGAGCCAGCCGGCCAGGAAGCCGAGCGGGACGGAGACGATCCCCGGGTTCTGCAACGGGAAGTACTGGAAGTCCACCCCCGGGAACAGGGCACCCGCGCTCCCCGACACCACCGGGGACAGCACGACCAGCGCCAGCGCGGGCACCAGCCCGCCGTATACGGCCCACACCGCGCCGCGGGTCGTGAAGTTCCGCCAGAACAGCGAGTACAGCAGCACCGGCAGGTTCGCCGAGGCCGCCACCGCGAAGGCGAGCCCGACCAGGAACGCGACGTTCATGTCACGGGCCAGCAGGCCGAGGGCGATCGCCACGACACCGATACCGACCGCCGCCGTGCGCGCCACCGCGACCTCGCTGCGGTGCTTGGCGTGCGGCCTGCGCAGGGTGGCGTAGAGGTCGTGGGCGACGGACGCCGAGGAGGCAAGGGTGATCCCGGCGACCACGGCGAGGATCGTCGCGAAGGCGACGGCGGCGACGATCGCGAACAGAACCGTTCCACCCGTGGAGCCCGGGCCGCCGCCCAGATCGAGCGCCAGCAACGGCACCGCGGTGTTCCCCGACTCGTTCGACGCACGCACCGCATCCGGCCCGACCACGGCCGCAGCCCCGAAGCCGAGCACGAACGTCATCAGGTAGAAGCTCCCGATCAGCCCGATCGACCAGACCACCGAACGCCGCGCCGCCCGCGCGGTCGGCACCGTGTAGAAGCGGGACAGGATGTGCGGCAGACCCGCCGTGCCCAGCACCAGCGCCAGCCCCAGGCTGATGAAGTCCAGCCGCGCGCTCCAGCTCCCGCCGTACCTGAGCCCCGGCGCCAGGAACGCCCTCCCGTGCCCACTGCGCTCGGCGGCCGTGAACAGCAGCCGGTCGACGTCACCGTGGAACCGCAGCAGCACCAGCACGGTCAGCGCCACCGTCCCGCTCAGCAGCAGGACCGCCTTCACGATCTGGATCCAGGTGGTGGCCCGCATCCCTCCCAACGACACATAGACCACCATCAGCGCGCCGACCCCGATGACCGTCCACGCCTGCGCCGATTCGCTGGTCCGCCCGAGCAGCAGCGCGACCAGACTGCCCGCCCCCACCATTTGCGCCACCAAATAGAGAACGGACACCGTGACCGAGGACGTACCCACCGCGATCCGCACCGGCCGCTCGCTCATCCGCGCCGCGATCACGTCGGCGAGCGTGAACCGCCCGCAGTTCCGCACCAGTTCGGCCACCAGGAACAGCACGACCAGCCACGCCACCAGGAAGCCGACCGCATACAGCAGCCCGTCGTAGCCAAACAGCGCGATCAGCCCGGTCACTCCGAGGAAGGAGGCCGCCGACATGTAGTCGCCCGCGATGGCAAAACCATTCTCCATGGGCGAGAAGAGCCGCCCGCCGGCGTAGAACTCCTCCGCCGAACCGTGCCGCCTCCGGCTCACCCACGTGGTGATCCCCAGCGTCACGGCGACGAACACGCTGAACAGCAGTAGCGCCAGGGTCTGATGATCACCCGTCATGACGCACCACCCTGGACGCCCCGGGCACCCCGGGTCAGCTCCTGGGTGTCCCAGCGCAGCTCCAGCGCGGCGCGGTCCCTGCGCAACCGCGCATGCCGGGCGTAGGCCCAGGTGAGCAGGAACGTGGTGAGGAACTGCCCGAGCCCCGCGACCATCGCCACGTTCACCGCTCCGGCGACGGGCCGCGCCATCAGCCCGGGCGCCGTCGTGGCGGTCACCACGTACCCCACGTACCAGGTGAGGAAGACGGCGACCCCCGGCACCACGAACCTCCGGTAGCGGCTGCGCACCTCCTGGAAGGCCGCGCTGCGCTGCACCTCCAGATACACGTCACGGGCGCGAACAGCCGCCTCTTCCCGCCCCGTTCGCGCCCCCGGTACGGCGGGAGCCGGCCCTCCGGTGCCGTCCAGCTCGCCCCAGCCGGAGGCCAGTGCGTCGTACCAGGGGTCCTGGTACCTGACTTCTGGGGAGGCCGTGCCGTACTCGCCCTGGTCCTCGGGCCGCCCGGCCGAACTCTCGGAGCCGCCCCCGCCGTCGCGGTGACGCCCGTTGCTTGACTGCATGCCCAAGGATGGACAGATCGGGAAGATCCCCGACTCTTCTTCCCCTGGCTCTTCACCCCATCAGGTGACTCAATCCGCTGGTGGCCGCACCAATCCCTTCCCGTAGGCGTACCGCACAGCCTGTGCCCGGTCCTTGAGCCCCGTCTTCGCGAACAGGTTGTTGATGTGCGTCTTCACGGTCGCGGTGGAGACGTGCAGCTTCCGGGCGATCTCCTGGTTGGTGAACCCCTCGGCGATCAGCACCAGGACCTCGGTCTCCCGCGCGGTCAGCCCGTCCGGCGCCTCGGTGGCCACCGGCACCGGTTCGGGCTGCGACAGCCGCTCCAGCAGCCTCCGCTGGATGCTCGGCGACAGCCCCGCGTCTCCCGACAGCACGCTCTCCACCGCTCGCACGATCTCGTCGCCGCCCGCGTCCTTGGTCAGATAGCCACGGGCGCCGGCTCTCAGCGCCGGGAACAGCGACTCGTCGTCCGCGAACGTGGTCAGCACCACGACCTGGGTCCCGGGGTGCTCCGACCGGATCCGCCGGGTCGCCTCCACGCCGTCGCAGCGCGGCATCCTCAGGTCCATCAGCACCACGTCCGGGGCGAGTTCGGCGACCAGCCGGACCGCCTCCTCCCCGTCGCCCGCCGCTCCGACGACCTCCACGCCGGGCAGCAGCCCGAGGAGCATCACGATGCCCTCCCTGACCACTGTCTGGTCGTCTGCGACCACGACCCGCGCGGGCTTCTTCTCCCCCTCCGTCATACGGGCACCCTCAACCTCACCTCGAACCCCTCGTCATCACGTCCCGCTTCCAGCGATCCGCCCAGCAGCTCGGCCCGCTCCCGCATACCCAGCAGACCGTACCCGCCGCCGGCGCCGGTGAGTTCGCCGGGACGACCGCCCGAGTCGCGTACGTTCAGCGTCACCTCGTGCTCGTTGTAGTCCAGCCGGACACGGACCTTCGCTCCGTGCGCATGCTTGCGGACGTTCGTCAGCGCCTCCTGGGCGACGCGTCGTACGGTCTGCGACGCCTCCGCGGGGAGGGTTCTGCGTTCCCCGGTGACCGTGACCTCGGCACCGTCGGTCGCGCCGACGAGTTCGGTCAGGAAGTCCTCCAGCGGGGTGAGCTCCCCGCGCAGGGCGGACAGGGCCTGACGGGTCTCGGCGAGTCCGTCGCGCGCCATTCCCCGGGCGGCCACCACCCGTTCGAGGATCTGCTCCCGGTCGGCTCCGCGCTCGATCAGCAGCCGCGCGGCCTCCAGGTGCACCATCTGGGCGGAGAGGCTGTGGGCCAGCACGTCGTGGATCTCCCGTGCGATCCTGGCCCGCTCCACCAGCGCCGCCGACTCGGCCTCGGCCGCTCTCGCGGCGCGCTCCTGAGCGAGCAGCCGCTGGGCGCTGCCCCGGGCCTCGGCGTCGAGTCTCATGACATAGCCGGCGAGAGCCATGCCGACGACGGTGGCCGCGGTGGTCAGCCATACGTCGTTGTTGAACGCGGAGTACGAGGCCAGGCCCACCGACGCGACGGGCAGGGCGATCGCGACCGGCAGCCGCTCCAGGGCGGAGATGCCGCAGCCGCACCAGATCACGAGGGCCGGGCCCCGGAAGCCGGTGGTCTCCGCCACGACCGCGATGGCCAGAAGGACAGTGATCAGCGCCAGGGAGGGCACGAGCCGGTGGGCGTAGGTGGTCCGGAAGAATCCCCAGGAGACCACGGCGGTCACGACCACCCCCGCCACGGCCGCGGCCACGCCCCAGCCGTGGACGTGCGACTGGTTGAAGGCGCTCCACAGCAGCAGGGCGAGGACGAGCAGTCGCACGCCCCAGGCGAGGAAGCGCCGGGGCCGGGAGACCCCCGCACGGCTCAGCGCTTCTCTCGAGGGCCAGCGTGTCCAGGCGCTCTCCGTCACACGCCTTCCTTCCTGGTGGCCCGGGCCATGTCGTCACCGTACGCCCGGGTGGGGCCGCTCGCGGACGCGGCGGAGGGGAGCGACTGGGCACGCCAGACGAGGATGCCGGAGCGGACCAGCAGAGTGACCGCCAAGCCGAGCATCAGGGCCGAGCTGTCCTGATGGACGCCGACGACGGCTCCGAGGGCGTAGAGACCGACCCGCACGGCTATGCCCGCGAACCAGACGGCCGCACTGGCCTTGGTGCTCTTGGTCCAGACGACGCCGTCGGCTTCCGTCCACACCCGGGTCGTCCAGGCCCAGCCGGCGCCCATCCCCAGTCCCACCAGCACCTCGGTGGCGAGCAGCAGGGCGGACTCGGTGCGGTGATGGGCGTCGAGTATGCCGGGTTCGCGCAGCGCGACGACCGCGAGGATCACGGGAAGCAGCCACCAGCGCCGGCCAGTGCTGATCGGGCGGGCGCGGAACTGGCGCACGATCACCACGACGACGACGGCCACGATCAGCAACGCGTTGACGAGCCCGGACATCAGAGCCTCCGTGAGCGGGAAGGGCGGTGCCGGGAGCGGGAGCTGCCGACGCCTTCGACGCTACGGAAATGCGCAGGTCAGCAGATCGGAGCGGGGGTGGATCACGGGTGGATTCCAGCAAGCGGGATCTCTCCACCCCCGGGTGGAGAACCGCATGTGGGGCCGGATGGGCGGCGGACGGACCTTCGCCGAGTCGACCGGCCTCAATCGGACCGACGGGGCTCACACGGTCCGACGGGCTTCGCACGGACCGACGGGCGCCTCGCACGGACCGACGGGCGGAAATCTCGCGGAACAACCGGCAAGCATCCCCACAGGGCATCCACCGGCCGCCCCGCGCCGGCAACCGATCGGCGCTCGGCCGGACGATCGGCAGGTGTCCTTGCCCGAGGATCCGGCCGGACAGTGCCCCCCACCGCCGCCCGGCCCGCCCTGCACCGTCCCAACGCGCGTTGGCCCGCCGGCCGCCTCTGCAGCCGACGGACCAACGGGCCAACGGGCCAACGCAACCGCTATGCGTCGATACGCGACCGGTCCAACGTCGCCGCCGAGCTGGAGATGAACTCCTTGCGGGGAGCCACGTCGTTGCCCATCAGAAGGTCGAAGACCTGTTCGGCCGCATCGAGGTCGGAGAGGTTGATGCGGCGCAGGGTGCGGTGACGCGGGTCCATCGTCGTCTCGGCCAGCTGGTCGGCGTCCATCTCGCCGAGACCCTTGTAGCGCTGGATGGAGTCCTTGTACCGAATGCCCTTGCTCTGGAACTCCATGAGCTTGTCGCGCAGCTCGCGGTCCGAGTACGTGTACACGTACTTGTCCTGGCCCTTCTTGGGCTGGGTGATCTCGATGCGGTGCAGGGGCGGCACCGCGGCGAAGACCCGGCCGGCCTCGACCATGGGCCGCATGTAGCGCTGGAACAGCGTCAGCAGCAGGCAGCGGATGTGGGAGCCGTCGACGTCGGCGTCGGTCATCATGATGATCTTGCCGTAGCGGGCGGCGTCGATGTCGAAGGTACGGCCGGAGCCCGCCCCTATGACCTGGATGATCGCCCCGCACTCGGCGTTCTTCAGCATGTCCGTCACCGAGGACCGCTGGACGTTGAGGATCTTGCCGCGGATCGGCAGCAGCGCCTGGAACTCGGAGTTCCGGGCGAGCTTCGCCGTACCGAGCGCGGAGTCCCCCTCGACGATGAACAGCTCGCTGCGCTCGACGTCGTCGCTGCGGCAGTCGGCGAGCTTGGCGGGCAGGGACGAGGACTCCAGGGCCGTCTTGCGACGCTGCGCGTCCTTGTGCTGGCGGGCCGCGATGCGGGTCCGCGCGGCGGCGACCACCTTCTCCATGACCACGCGCGCCTGTGCGGCGGCGTCGCGCTTGGTGGAGGTGAGGAACGCCTTCAGTTCCTTGGTGATCACGCCGTTCACGATCCGGCGGGCCGCCGAGGTGCCGAGGACCTCCTTGGTCTGGCCCTCGAACTGCGGCTCGGCGAGCCGGACGGTGACGACGGCGGTGAGGCCCTCCAGCGCGTCGTCCTTGACGATGTCGTCCTCGGCGACGCGCAGCAGCTTCTTGGCGCGCAGCGCCTCGTTGAGGGTCTCGCGGACGGCCTGCTCGAAGCCGGCCACGTGGGTGCCGCCCTTGGGCGTGGCGATGATGTTGACGAACGACCTGACGTTCTGGTCGTAACCGGTGCCCCAGCGCAGCGCCACGTCGACGCCGAGTTCACGGGTGACCTCGGTGGGGGTCATCTGGCCGTGCTCGTCCAGGACCGGGACCGTCTCCTTGAACGTGCCCTGCCCGGAGAAGCGGAGGACGTCGCAGACCGGCTTGTCGGTGGCCAGGTACTCGCAGAACTCACTGATTCCGCCGTCGAAGCGGAACGACTCCTCGCCCTTGCTGCCGCCCTCGCCGAGGCCGTACTCGTCCCGGACGACGATGGTCAGACCCGGCACCAGGAACGCGGTCTGGCGGGCACGCTGGTGGAGCGTGTCCAGGGAGAGCTTGGCGTCCTTGAGGAAGATCTGCCGGTCGGCCCAGTAGCGCACGCGCGTGCCGCTGCGGGTCTTGGGCACCCTCTTGGTCTTGCGCAGCCCGCTCCCGGCCTCGAACTTTCCGTCCGGGCCGACGCCGGTGAAGGCCCCCGGCACACCGCGGCGGAAGCTGATGGCGTGCACACTGCCGCCGCGGTCGACCTCGACGTCGAGACGCGCGGAGAGCGCGTTGACCACGGAGGCACCGACGCCGTGCAGACCGCCGGAGGCGGCGTAGGAGCCGCCACCGAACTTGCCGCCGGCGTGCAGCTTGGTCATGACGACCTCGACGCCGGACAGACCGGTCTTGGGCTCGACGTCCACGGGGATGCCACGGCCGTTGTCCCGGACCTCGACGGAGCCGTCGTCGTGGAGGATGACGTCGATGTGGTCGCAGTAGCCACCGAGGGCCTCGTCCACGGCGTTGTCGATGATCTCCCACAGGCAGTGCATCAGACCGCGGCTGTCGGTCGAGCCGATGTACATGCCGGGACGCTTGCGCACGGCTTCGAGGCCCTCAAGGACGAGCAGGTGCCGCGCGGTGTAGTTGGAGCCGTCCCGGTCTGCTCCTGCCAGCAGCGCAGTGGACGGCACGGACGTATCGGCGGTCACGCGGTTCGCTCCTCGCTGAATTTCAATGGGGCCCCTTTGGGGTAAGGGGCTGGCTTCGGTCGCCGCTCAGAGGGTACCGAGGCCTGGTAGAGCCGTTGTAACGCCACCCTCGTCGTGAACTCACACTAGTCCAATGTCGTATACGTGTTCGATCCCTCGATGGAGTGAAGTACATATCACGTTCCCTTCGAGGCATGAACCATTTAGGCTCCGGGCACGTCCTCACAAACAACCGGCAACCCGGCCGGGAGGATGAGACCGATGAATCGCGCGAACCCGTAAGCACCTAAGACGACGCAATACGGCACATTCGCCGCCAACCGGCAGCAGACGGCCACCTCGAAAGATTTTTTTCGAGGAGAAGCCCCGAGCGGGAACGTTTTCGGGCTGGTTGGATGTTGACCCTGGTACGACAGCTCGTCGAGCTAGAGAAGAGGCGACGTGACTACTGTTCTGACCCCCGCGAGCCACCTGACGGCCGCCGATCGCTGCGACCGCTGCGGCGCCCAGGCATACCTGCGCGTCGTGCTGCTCAGCGGCGGAGAACTGCTCTTCTGCGCCCACCACGGTCGCAAGTTCGAGCCGGAACTCAAGAAGATCGCCGCTGAGATACAGGACGAGACGGAGCGGCTGACCTCCGTTCCTGCCATCGCCTCGGAAGATGAGCGCTGACCTCTCGCATCCACGACGAGCCAGCTCCGGCACAGGCCGGTGAAGGGCGGCCGCTCCTCCAGGGGAGCGGCCGCCCTTCGTCGTAGCCGCGCAGAGGCCGTCAGGAGCCCCTGTGGGGCCGGCGTGAGCCGCTGAGGGCACCGCCGGGGCCCAGCGCCCGTACGACCTCCGAGACGCGCGTGTAGACGCCGGGATTCCCCGGGCGCCCGCAGCCGCTCCCCCACGACACGAGCCCGATCAGCTTCCCGCCGGCGACCAGCGGCCCTCCGCTGTCGCCCTGGCAGGCATCCGGTCCGCCCCGGGTCTCGCCCGCGCACACCATCGACTCCGCCCGGTAGGTGCCGTCGGCGCCGCCGGGATAGGCACGCTCGCACGTCTCGTCGGGCAGCACATGGAGCCGTGCCGCGTACAGCCGGCGTGAGTAGTCCCCGCCGCCCGTGACGTCACCCCACCCCGAGACCAGGGCGCCGGTGCCGGAGCGGTAGGCGGTGTCCCCCCGGGGGGCCATCGCGATGACCGCGGCGCGGGGCAGGGTCTCGGCCAGGGTGAGGACGGCGAAGTCGCCGGTGTTGGCGTCGGGGTCGTAGCCCGGATTGACGCGGGCGACGGTGACGGGGATCTCCTGGCCCTGCGCGGCGAGCAGATCCGTGCGGCCCGCGATGACCTTGAGGTCGCGGACCGGGTCGGACGACCCGCCGACGACCTCGTCGGCCAGGCAGTGGGCCGCGGTCAGCACCGTGGTCCGGCCGATCGCCACTCCGCCGCAGAACTGACCGGCCCGCGTACCCCCGAACCGGTCACGACTGGACAGTGCGACCGTCCACGGGGCCTGTGAGACGTCGACGGGGAAGCCGCCGACCACGACGCTGTCGGCGACGGCGGAAGGCCCGGTGGCCAGCGGTATGGCCGTGGCGACGGCCGCCAGGATCAGCGGCCGGATCAGGACCGGGGCAACAGAACGGCGCATGCACGCTCCTCACTCTGGGTGGTACCTGGACACCCAGAGTCATCCAGCGCACCGCGACCCGCAGCACGAAGGCCCGGCTCCCCTACGAGGGGAGCCGGGCCTTCGACGTCGTACGACCGCGACCTAGTCGAGGTAGTCGCGCAGCACCTGGGAACGCGACGGGTGGCGCAGCTTCGACATGGTCTTGGACTCGATCTGGCGGATGCGCTCGCGCGTGACGCCGTAGACCTTGCCGATCTCGTCGAGGGTCTTCGGCTGACCGTCGGTGAGACCGAACCGCATGGACACGACGCCGGCCTCGCGCTCGGAGAGGGTGTCCAGCACCGAGTGCAGCTGCTCCTGGAGCAGTGTGAAGCTGACGGCGTCGGCGGGGACGACGGCCTCGGAGTCCTCGATGAGGTCACCGAACTCGCTGTCGCCGTCCTCACCCAGAGGGGTGTGCAGGGAGATGGGCTCGCGGCCGTACTTCTGGACCTCGATGACCTTCTCCGGGGTCATGTCGAGTTCCTTGGCCAGCTCCTCCGGGGTGGGCTCGCGGCCCAGGTCCTGGAGCATCTGGCGCTGCACGCGCGCGAGCTTGTTGATGACCTCGACCATGTGCACCGGGATACGGATGGTGCGGGCCTGGTCGGCCATCGCGCGGGTGATCGCCTGGCGGATCCACCAGGTGGCGTACGTGGAGAACTTGTAGCCCTTGGTGTAGTCGAACTTCTCGACCGCGCGGATCAGACCGAGGTTGCCCTCCTGGATGAGGTCCAGGAAGAGCATGCCGCGGCCGGTGTAGCGCTTGGCCAGGGAGACCACCAGACGGAGGTTGGCCTCCAGGAGGTGGTTCTTGGCGCGGCGGCCGTCCTCGGCGATGATCTCCAGCTCGCGCTTGAGCTTCGGGGCCAGCTTGTCGGCGTTGGCCAGCTTGTCCTCGGCGAACAGACCGGCCTCGATGCGCTTGGCGAGCTCGACCTCCTGCTCGGCGTTGAGCAGCGGGACCTTGCCGATCTGCTTGAGGTAGTCCTTGACCGGGTCGGCGGTGGCACCGGCTGCGGCGACCTGCTGCGCCGGCGCGTCGTCCTCGTCCTCGTCGGACAGCACGAAGCCCGCGCTCTCGGTGCCCTCGGGCTCCTCGGCGCCCGCCTTGACTTCCTCGAGAACCTCGTCCTCGAGAATCTCGGCGTCGTCCTTCTTGGCGGCGGTCTTCTTGGCCACCGTCTTCTTGGCGGCGGTGGTCGCGGTCTTCTTCGCGGCCGCCTTCTTGGCGGTGGTGGGGGCGGCCTTCTTGGCAACGGCCTTCTTCACGGGCGCCACCTCCTCGGCCGGGTCGTCGGCAACGTCGGCGGACGCCACGGCGGGGGCGGCCGTGGCGGTGGCCTTCCTGGTGGTCACCGTCTTCGCCGCGACCGTCTTGGTGGCGGTGCGCTTGGCCGGACTCTTCGCTGCGACGCTCTTACGGGTGCGCTTGGGCTCCGCGGCACTGACCATCAGCGTCACACCCTCTTCCTCAAGGATCTGGTTGAGGCTGCGCAGTACGTTCTTCCACTGAGTGGCCGGAATCTGGTCAGCTTCGAAGGCCCGACGCACATCGTCGCCGGCGATCTGCCCATCAGCCTTTCCCCGCTCAATGAGAGCCATGACAGAGACGGACTCGGCGATCTCCGGCGGGAGCGTACGGGATGTGCTGGCCGACACGAACAACCTCTCGGAACGTTGAAAAACGGCTTCCGGCCCCGTCCGGGACGGACTGGAGCCGACCGCCGGCTTGGGGATGGGCCGACGGCGCGGGCGGGGGGCCGGGAAGATTCACAGCGCCATGAATGGCGTCCGTATTCCCTCCGCGGCTGTCACCTCTTAGGTCATCGCGTTGTTCGCAAGAGCGTTACGCCCAATCTACGTGGCCCGAGTCACACCCCGTAAGCGCTCAAAAACGGTCAGATGTAGACAGAGGTTGCCGTTAATGATCTCTCCGGGCCGTTCGGACCGCCACGGAGCCTGCCACGGGGCAGCTACAGAGCCGATCGTACGACCGCTACGGAACCTGTCGCGCGACCGGTCGCCGCGCACCCCGACGACCCCGCCGCGCCGCCGGACCCCGCCGGAGCCTCAAGGGATCCGGCGGGGTCCGGCGGCGGCCGACGGCGGCCGACGGCGGACGCAGGCTCCCGGACCGACGGCGCCCCGAGCACGCGACAGTGACCGAGCACACCGCTCTCGACGCGGGTCAGTGCTCGCGCGGTGCGGGCACCACGCGCTCCACCTCGGGGTGGATGGTCAGCAGCTGACGCATCGCCGACTCGGCCGCGGTGCCGTCGCCGGTGCCGAGCGCGTCGACGATCCGCGCGTGCTGGGCCAGAGACGTCTCGTTCGGCCGCTCACAGCCGGTGACCGGGCCACCGGACACCTGGAGCGCCGCCGACACGATGCCGGAGAGGTGCTCCAGCATGCGGTTGCCCGCGATCTGGATGAGCAGCGAGTGGAACTCGGCGTCGGCGCGCGAGAAGGTCAGCGCATCACCCTGCGCCATGGCGTGACTCATGATCTCGACCATGTCGCACAGGCGCTGCTGGACGTCCTCACGCCCGTGCCCGGCCGCGAGGCGGGCGGCGAGCGGCTCGATCGTCCAGCGCAGCTCGCTGAGCTCGCGGCGCTGGTCGTCCCGCTGCGGCCCGAAGGCCCGCCACTCGATGATGTCCGGGTCGAGGAGGTTCCAGTCGCTGACGGGACGCACGCGCGTGCCGACGTTCGGGCGGGCGCTGACCAGGCCCTTGGCCTCCAGCACCCGGAGGGATTCACGGACGACGGTGCGGGAGACCTCGAAACGCTGGCCGATCTCCTCGGGAACCAGGGGGCGGTCCGCGCCCAGGTCGCCGGAGACGATCATCTGACCCAGCTGCTGGACGAGTTGGCCGTGCAGTCCGCGGCCGCGGCTGCCCGCGGCGCGCCGGCCCACACGGCCCAGCTCCGGATCCGCGCCCTCCCAGGAGGGCGTACCCACACGATCGGTGGCGGGGACCTCCGCATACGGGTAGCGGTCGAGTTCGCCCGGGCCGACCAGACCAGAGTCTGCGGAGCGGGCGGCGGTCATCATGGTGTGCGCAAGGGTACTCACGGATCCTTTGTCGGCGCTGCCTCCAACTCCCTTGAGGTCTTTGGTGAAAAGCACACGAAAGGGTGATCGCTCACCCCGTCGCAATTGACGCCTTATCGGAAAGAAATGGGCTTTCTGCGGGGAGTTGTGCACACGGCGGGATCAGGAGCGCCCGGTCCGCGGTCATCGGACCCTGGCCCGCAGGGTGCTGAACAGATACGCGCAGAGCAGCGCGGCCAGCGACAACGCCAGCGCACCACCGACGGGTTGGGCCAGCACCCGGGCCGCTCCGACCAGATAGCGCTCTCCCCCGAAGGGCCACTTCAGCAGGAACAGCTCCCGCATCCGATCAGGGAGTCCGGCGGCCATCCGTACCCCCGTCCCCTGCACAGCCTTGTGTACGACCGGCACGACGAGCACGGGTACGGCGAGCACCGCGGCGAGACCGCCCGTGGTGGACCGGAAGACACCCGCCGCCAGTACGCCGGCCCAGGCGCAGCCGACGACCAGCCCGAACCAACTCGCGGTCAGCGGGAACCAGTCGGCGGGAACCTGAGCGAGCTCCCGGCCGTAGACGAGGTAGAGCACTTCGGCGTCGCAGCCCAGGGTGAGGAACGAGAGCAGGACCGCGGTCGCTCCGGAGACCAGCAGTTTCGCGGTGAGCAGCCCCAGCCGGCGGGGCACGGTGCCGCGGTCCGCCGCCAGCGCGGGGTGGCGGAACTCGTCTCCGAAGGCCAGCGCCCCCAGCAGTCCCGCGCCGAGCGCCGCCGGGGGCAGCGGCAGCTCCCGCGGCCAGGCCGCGAACAGCCGGGCCTGTGGGGTGTGCCCGACCCGGGCCAGCAGCACGGCGGTGAGGGCGGACAGCAGCAGCACGGCACCGCAGGTGAGGAAGCCGGCACCGATCCCGGCGGCCCGGCGGAGTTCGTAGCGCAGGGGGCGGAGGGGGCTGGGGGCGGGGCGGACACAGATGGGGGGCGGAAGCGGGTACAGCGGGTCCGGATCGCCGGCGGCTTCGTCCCGGCGCGCGGTACCGCCAGGGGTCGAGGCCGACACCTCGCCGGCCGCCGGGGAAGCCTTGCGGGGCCGCGACCCCGGCTGCGGGTGCCCGGCGGACCGCTGCACGGCCGGGGCCTTGGAGGGTACGGCGTGAGCGGGCGGCCGGTCTACGGGGACGTCGGCGGTCACGGCGCGGCTCGCCGGCTCATCGCTGACGGCTGCAGCGGACACGGCGCGCGTCGGCAGCTCCACGGCCGGTTCTTCGACGGGGAGCGCGCGGGTCGACGGCCGGGCCTCGGTGATTTCGGCAGGTACGGCAGGTACGGCGTGGGACGGTGAGTGGGCCGCCAGGGCTTCGACGGGCACCGCGGCTTCCACGGACACCGCCCGGGTCGGCGACTGGGCGGAAGTGGCGGCGGGCGGCTGAGCGGGGACGGGGACGGCGGGCACTGTCCTGGTGGACCCGGCATGGCCGGAGGGCTCGGCGGAGCCGAGGGAGGCCGACCGCTTGGCCAGTGCGGGAGCGGCCGGAGGCTTGGCGGTCGCCGGAAGGGCCAACGGGTCGGTGTGCCGCGTGCGGGCGGAGAGCTCGGCGTCCGGGGTCACAGGCAGTGGCGTGACGGCCGGGTGGTCGGTGAGCTCCGCAGCGGCGCCGGAGGGCTGCTGTTCGGCCGCGCCGGAGGGTCCCACGTCGGCCGCCGACCGGCTTCGGACCTGCTCCTGGCCGGCGGCGCGCGGCTGCCGTACGGAGCCCGGGACGGTCGCGGGCTGCGAGCGGCCCAGCTCCGCCCTCGGCTGCGGGGTGACCGTCGGCGCGTCCGCATCCGTGCGCCGGTCCACGCGCGGCGCGTCCTGCCTGCCGGCACAAGGAGTCTCTTCAACGGCTCGCTGCGGACACGCCGGCCGGGCACCGGCCGCCGTGATCTGCTCGCCCTCACCTCCGTCCTCGCCGCGCCGCCGCTCGCGCGTCGGCCGTCCCTCGTCCGCCGCGCCCGGCTCCCCGGGGTCCGGCTCCCGCCGGACTGCCTCCGGCGCCTCGGCCGTCGGCGGTGCCGCCCCGGCGCCCGGACCCATGTCGCCTGTCTCGTCCGCGAGTTGGTGGACCAGGATGCCGTGCCGGAAGGCGGTCTCGCCGACTTCGGCGGTCGTACTGCCGTACACGGAGAGTCGGTTGCCGTCTTCCCGGACCACCTCAACCGAGCGGTGGTCGGTGCGGGCTTCCTTGCTGAGGACGGCGGCGAGCCGGGCGGCGTGGGGGCTGCGGACGGCGACGCGTGGGCGGAGCCGGGTGCGGGCGAACTCGCCGGCCTCCTGGTCCGCGACGAGCCTGCCGGCCTCCAGGGTGACGACCCGGTCGGCGGCGCGGGCGGCCTCCTTGGGGTCGGCGGTGGTGAACAGGACCGTGCCGCCCCGTGCCGCGTGTTCCCGGAGCATGCGGTGCAGCCAGTGGGCCTCACGGGTGGGGAGGCCGTCCGTGGGTTCGTCAAGGACGAGGGCGTGCGGGTCGGGGAGGAGGGCGCAGGCCAGCCCGAGCCGACGGTCCATGCCGTGCGACAGCGTGCCCAGGCGCTCCTCGCGCAGGCTGACGAGCCCGACCGCTTCGAGGACTTCGTCGGCACGCCGGGCCGGCACCCCGGTCGCAGCGCACAGCATGCGCAGATGACCGCGGACGGAGCGGGACGGATGGCCGGGGACATCGCCGAGGAGCACGCCGACCTCACGGGAGGGGTGGGCGATGCGGTGCAGGGGACAGCCCCTGAAGTAGGTGAGCCCACGACCCTGTTGGAGTTCGAGCATCAGTCTGAGCGCCGTGGTCTTGCCCGCGCCCGCCTCGCCCAGGAGTGCGGTGACGCGACGCTCGCCCGCTTCGAAGGTCACATCGTCGACGGCGGGCGGGTGCGCCTTGCGGGGATTGCTGGTCAGTCCGAAGGCCTGGATCACCTTAGGGAAGATAGCGCGGAATGACCGTTTTTCCAGGTATAGAAGGGTTTAATCCTGACCGAGTTCGCGCTGTCGGCGGTCACACCTCGGGTCGCAGCATCGGCGGGTTGAGCAGAGTGGCCCCGCCGGCCCGGAAGAGCTGGGCCGGGCGGCCGCCCTGGCGGGTGGTCGTACCGCCGGTGGGGACCAGGAAGCCGGGGGTGCCCGTCACCTTGCGATGAAAGTTGCGCGGGTCGAGCGCCACGCCCCACACCGCCTCGTAGACCCGGCGCAGCTCGCCGACCGTGAACTCCGGCGGGCAGAACGCGGTGGCCAGGGACGAGTATTCGATCTTGGAGCGGGCCCGTTCCACACCGTCGGACAGAATCTGGGCGTGGTCGAAGGCAAGCGGTGCGACGGGCTCGCCGTCCCGGCCGTAGCCGCCCTGCGCGAGCAGTTCCCCCACCGGCGCCCAGCGCGCGTTGCTGGCGTCACCGCCCGCGCGCGGCGCGGGGAGGTCGGGGGCCAGGGCGAGGTGGGCGACACTGACCACGCGCATCCGGGGGTCGCGCTTGGGGTCACCGTAGGTCGCCAGTTGCTCCAGGTGGGCTCCGCCCTCCTGGGCGGGCGCGTCGGGGTCATGGGCCCGCAGCCCGGTCTCCTCCGCGAGTTCCCGCGCCGCCGCCTGCGAAAGGTCCTCGTCGGCCCGCACGAAGCCGCCCGGCAGCGCCCAGCGCCCCTGGAACGGCGACTCGCCTCTGCGTACCGCCAACGCGCACAGGGCATGGCGGCGCACTGTCAGCACGACCAGGTCCACGGTGACGGCGAACGGCGGAAAGGCTGACGGGTCGTAGGGCATGCGGTGATCATAGTCGTCTGCCTGACGATAAACACTCCCTTCGGTGCTCACTCGGACGGCTGATCCACTTCGCTCCGGGCATGCGCCCCCGGTTCGCTCCCGCACGCGTTCTCCGTTCGGCCGTCCCTTCGTCTCGTCGCAGCTGTGACGCCGAACCGGCTGCTCCTCTCCCGGCAGGAGCTCTCATCTTCAGGTGGAAGCTCACATCCCCAGCTGCAGGCCGTCCGCGGCCTCCTCGACCATGGCCAGACCGAGCCGGCTGACCCGTACCGAGAAGGGCGCACCGGCCACCCTCAGTCCGGTCAACCCGAGTTCGCCGAGGGGCGCGCTGTGTACCGGGCGGAGGGTGACGGTTCCTGCCGGGGCGTCGGGGCGGATGCCGGCGAGCGCGGTGAGGAGCAGAACCCCGGCGGCAGCGGCCGTGGCCGCCGGACGGCAGGCCGCGGGGTGCGGAAGGGGAGCACTGCCCTCGGAGCGCTGCTCGCCGGCGAACATCTCCGGCAGCCGGTGACGGAAGTGCTCGGCCGCCGCCAGCAGGCCGCGCAGCAGCCCGCCCGCCTCCCTGTCGTAGCCCGCGGCTGCCAGCCCTGCGACGGCGAGTGCCGTCTCCTGGACCCGGACGGCGCCGGACCGATGGCCGAACGGGCTGTGACCCGTCTCCCTGGCTCCCAGGCCGCGCAGCCCCCACCCCGAGTCCATGGCGGGCCCGCCGAGCAGCCGGGCCAGTTGCTCGGTCTGCACCTTGTCGAGCAGACCGACGGCCAGTTCGCCCGCGCCGAGCAGGCCGGTGTCGAGAAGGTGGACGGCGGTCGAGCCGAGCTGGACCAGGGGGCGGCCGTCCGGGGTCAGGGCCGCCGCGGGACGGCCACCGCCTCGCTCGTCGACCCAGAAGTCCGCCCGGAACGCCTTCCTCAGCTCCGCGGCCCACTGCCGCAGCCCGGCACCGCCGGGCCGGTCGCAGGAGTCGAGAAGGTCGGCACCGAGCATTGCGGCACGATGGGCGTGGGCCTGGGTCTCGCCGCGCACGGGGCCGCCGGGCTGCGGGTCGCAGAGGTAGGTCCGGTCGCCCGCTGTGGCGCGCAGCCAGGTCAGGCAGCGCTCGGCGGCGGGCAGCAGTTCCCGCGTCTCCTGTTCCGGTAGCCCCCAGCGGCGGGCTTCCGCCAGCAGGACGGGGAAGTGCAGGGTGGCCTCCGTGCCCGTGCAGCCCGGTGGCAGGTGTGCTCCGGCGTCTCGGCGCGGGCCGGGGATCATGCCGGTCCGCGGTCCCGGACCGCGGAGTTGGGTGCGGGCCAGGGTGCGCAGTGTTCCTGCGGCGAGGCGGGTACCGAGAGGCAGGGTCATCCGGGCGGCGGCGAGTGCCTCGGCCGGGGACAGACCGCAGCGCCAGGGCGCCCCGGCGGCGAGGTAGCTGTCGGAGGGGTGTGCGGGGTCGCGGAGCAGCAGCGCCTGGAGGTCCTCGATGCTCTTGCTGAGCAGCGCTGCGGCCCTCGGGTCGTCGCCCGCGGCCCGGGCCGGTGCCAGCGGGCTGGTCGCGGCACGTCCCACCGCGCGCAGGGGGCCCGCGCCGTCCGGGCGGACCCGCAACTCCACAGTCGCCGTTCCGCCTGGTGGCAGTTCGAACTCCCAGCGCAGCAGTCCCGCCGAGGCCAGCGCATCGGAGGGCGGCGGGTCCGCCGTGACCGACGCGTTGCCGCTGGGGGTGGTCCAGCGCAGGCCGGAGTCGTGGACACTGGCCGGAAGTTCGGGTCCCGGGGTGCCGGAGGCGATGGCGCTCAGGTCGGCCAGGTCCGTGCCCAGGGCCGTCTCCAGCGGCAGGCGCAGCGGGTGGAGTGCGCAGTTGCGCAAGGTGATGCGCTCCGTGCCGTCGGCGTGCCGGATCCGTTCCACGACGACGTCCGGATCCGGTCGCGCCCCCGGGGAGGCCCGGAGCGTGCCGACGAAGCGGGCGGAGTCCGGCCCCGTCATCCGGGCCTGCACCGCGAGCGGCTCGCGGCCTGCGACACGGACCTGGCAGCGCGCGAGCAGCCGCCGGCCCGCACGATAAAACCCCTCCAGTCCCTGACCGGTCAACTGACCGTCTTCCGTGGAGATGGCGAGACCGGGCAACGCGACGCAGATCATGGCGGTGTGCGTGGGCGGCAGCCCGCCGGCGGGCCCCGGGCCCGGGGGAACGGGCCGGGAGGGGGTGGGTCGGGGGGCGCGGCTGCGTGGCTGCGCCGGGCCGCCCTCCGCCGGCGGGGGCCAGGGCGGGCCGTCCCGCAGTCGGCGGTTGTCGGCGGCGGTGGAGGGCGGAGTCGGCTGATGCATGGGGAGGCCTCTTCTGCGCGCTGTGCGCCTGTGCTGTGCCGGGCGCCGGACGGAGGGCTCCGGGGGGACGGGGGACGGTCGGCGGCACGGCCCGTCCAGGCGTTCCGCCACTCAGGTGAACGGAAAGGGACTCCTCCTGGTCACGCCCCCGCCGGCCGAAGCCGATCGAATGCCGGGGCTGTGCTACGTCGTTCGGCCCCGTCGGCCTGCGCCTGCGCCCGTGGCTGTGGCTGCGCCCGCGGCTGTGGCTGTGGCTGTTGACACCCAGGTCCGACAGGCCGGTCCGATGCCCGCCGCCGGGCAGGCGATCGCGGCGCCGCTCCCCTCCGAAGAGGTCCCGGGCCCAGCGGCCGACACCACCGGCCCAGGTCCGCCCGGTCGCCCGCCGCCCGCCGCCCGCCCCCCGCCGCCCATGATCGTCCCCCGTTCAGTCGTCCCTCTCGTTGGGGCCGTTCCCGGGCCGCCCGCCCTCGGGCGTGGTTGGGTCGCCACCCCCTGTCCCACTCGGCTCCGCCTTCTTCGCCGCACGCGTGCGCGTGTCACCCGGCCTGGACGAACCAGGGCGGGTGCGCTCCGAGCCCGCCTGTCGAGGCCGGGTGCCCTCCGACCGCGGCCTGCGGTCGTCGGCGGGGTCTGCGGTGCGCGGGCGGCGACGACGGCGGGCGTCGGACGCGGCGGCCCGCCCGTCGGCGGGGTCGGGGGCGGCGCCAGCGGGATGGAGTGGACCGGTGTCACCGGCTGTTGCCGTGCCGTCCGCCGGTACGCGGTCCGTACCTTCCGTGCGCTCCCTGCGCAGGCAGCGGCGGATCGACTCCGGATCCAAGCCCTCGTTGCAGGCCTGGTGGAGCAGCCGGGCGAAGAGGTAGTCGGGGTCCGCGCCCAGGGCCATCGCCAGGGCCTCCCGTGCCTCCAGGTCGTCACCGCTCGACCATGCGACCCAGCCCGCCAGGGTGAGGGGAGCGGCGGCGTGTTCGCCGTACGGGCCGACGCAGCGGCGGGCCAGGGCTCGCCACAGGCGCAGGGCCGGTCCGGCCTCGTCGCCCTCCATCCATGCGGCGGCGCGGTCGCGGGTCGTTCGGTCCTGTAGTCCGAGAATCAGCGTTGCGGCCTCTTCGTGGGAGAGCAGGGCGTCGTCACGGAGATCCGCCTGGTGGGTGCCGGACACGGGGGTGGCACCGGCGTACCGGTCGATGACCCTCCCGGCGAGGGTGATGGTCTCCTCGGCCACTTCCGCCCGGAAGGCGTCGTCGAGGATGCGGGGCACCAGTGCCATTCCGGCGCCGTCCAGGGCGATCTCCTGCTCCACGGCGCCGGTCTCCCAGGGGAGCAGCCTGGCCCGCAGCTCCCGCAGGCTGCCGCGCACCTGGATCCCGGCGTAGGTTGCGGCGGCCGCGAGCACGGAGGTGCCGGGCAGGCCCATGGGGGCGCCGTCGGGCGGGCAGCATTCCTCGGTCGGGCAGCAGTAGGACCAGAAGCGGCCGTCCGAGACACACAGTGCCTCGATCACGGGCACGTCGAGCCGACCG
The DNA here is from genome assembly GCF_040643955.1 of Streptomyces sp. NPDC047061. NCBI lineage: Bacteria > Bacillati > Actinomycetota > Actinomycetes > Kitasatosporales > Streptomycetaceae > Streptomyces > Streptomyces sp. NPDC047061. The sequence continues at coordinate 4,275 of NZ_JBEYVI010000051.1, read as the reverse complement.
CACTCGGTGCGCAGCAGCTGGGCCAGTGGCATGAGCCGGCGCATCACGTCCCGGCCCGATTCGCCGGGTGCCGGTTCCTGGCAGACGTAGGCGACCATCTGCTCGGGCCTGACTCCCCGGCGCTCGCCGCCGGTCACCAGGCCCTGTACGAGCTGGCGTACTGCCGACTCCCAGTCGTCCTTGTTCGAGGGGATGCCGAGCCGGGCCCGGCCACCGAAGCGGCCGCGGCCGGCGCGGTCGTGGAGGGCCACCAGCACCATGCTGTCCTCGGGGCGGTATCCCAGCAGGTAGGGGAGGGCGTCCGCCAGTTCGGCCGGGGTGCGCAGGGTGACCTGGGTGTCGTGGGCGGATCGCCCGAGAGGAACCGCGCCTCGGGTGATGTCGCCGCTTTCGGAGGGTCCGGTGGTTTCGCTGTGATTCGTCATACGCAGACGATCTCGCGGATCTCGTGATTCCAGTTTGGCCTGTGGATAAGTCAAATCAGGGACACGCCAAAGCCGACTCCCGTGTCCACAGGCCAGCACGGCTGTCGGTCCCGTCCTGTTGTATGGGGCGTATGGAGCACACGAGCAACGCGGAACTCCGGGCCCGGGCGGACGCCGTCCTCGCCCGTCTCGTCGGGGACGACACGGGCACCGCCCGGCTGCGCGAGGACCAGTGGCGGGCGATCGAGGCGCTGGTCGCGGACCGGCGGCGGGCCCTGGTCGTCCAGCGCACCGGCTGGGGCAAGTCCGCGGTGTACTTCGTGGCGACCTCCCTGCTGCGGGCCTCGGGCAGCGGCCCGACGGTGATCGTCTCCCCGCTGCTCGCGCTCATGCGCAACCAGGTGGAGGCCGCGGCCCGGGCCGGCATCCACGCCCGCACCATCAACTCGTCCAACACGGAGGACTGGGAGTCGATCCAGACGGAGATCGCGGCCGGTGAGGTCGACGTCCTCCTCGTGTCCCCGGAGCGGCTCAACAATCCGGACTTCCGCGACCAGGTCCTGCCCAAGCTCGCAGCGGCGACCGGGCTGCTCGTCGTGGACGAGGCCCACTGCATCTCGGACTGGGGCCACGACTTCCGGCCCGACTACCGGCGGCTGCGCACGATGCTGGCCGACCTGCCGCCGGGGGTGCCGGTCCTGGCGACCACCGCCACGGCCAACGCGCGCGTGACCGCCGACGTGGCCGAGCAGCTCGGCACCGGCGGCACCTCGGACGCGCTGGTGCTGCGCGGTCCGCTGGACCGGGAGAGCCTCAGTCTGAACGTGCTGCGGCTGCCGGACGCCGCGCACCGGATGGCCTGGCTCGCGGACCACCTGGACGAACTGCCGGGTTCCGGCATCGTCTACACGCTCACCGTGGCCGCTGCCGAGGAGGTCACCGCGTTCCTGCGGCAGCGCGGGCACACCGTGGCGTCGTACACGGGGAAGACGGAGAACGCCGACCGGCAGCAGGCCGAGGACGACCTGCTCGGCAACCGGGTCAAGGCGCTGATCGCCACCTCCGCACTCGGTATGGGCTTCGACAAACCCGACCTCGGGTTCGTGGTGCATCTCGGCTCGCCCTCCTCCCCCATCGCCTACTACCAGCAGGTGGGCCGCGCGGGCCGCGGTGTCGAGCACGCCGAGGTACTGCTGCTGCCGGGCCGGGAGGACGAGGCGATCTGGGCCTACTTCGCCTCGCTCGCCTTCCCGTCGGAGGACCTGGTGCGGCGCACCCTGGATGTCCTCTCCCGGGCCGGCGGCCCCATGTCGCTGCCGGCGCTGGAGCCGCTGGTGGAGCTGCGCCGCTCCCGGCTGGAGTCCATGCTGAAGGTTCTCGACGTGGACGGCGCGGTCAGGCGGGTCAAGGGCGGCTGGGTCGCGACCGGGCAGCCGTGGACGTACGACGCGGAGCGTTACGCCTGGGTGGCGCGGCAGCGCGAGGCCGAGCAGCAGGCGATGCGCGCGTATGCGGCCACGTCGGACTGCCGGATGGAGTTTCTGCAACGCCAGTTGGACGACGAGGGCGCAAAGCCCTGCGGCCGCTGCGACAACTGCGCGCGGCCCCGCTTCGCGGCCGACGCCTCCTCGGCCGCGCTGGATGCGGCGCGGGTCGACCTGGGCCGCGCGGGCGTCGAGGTGGAACCCCGCCGGATGTGGCCGACCGGGCTGCCGGCGATCGGCATCGATCTCAGGGGACGTATTCCGGCCGGTGAACAGGCGTCGGCGGGGCGCGCCTTGGGACGGTTGTCGGACATCGGCTGGGGCAATCGGCTACGACCGCTGCTCGCTCCCCAGGCCGCGGACGCGCCCGTGCCGGACGATGTCGCCCGTGCCGTGGTGGAGGTGCTGGCCGACTGGGCGAAGGGGCCCGGCGGCTGGGCTCCTGGCGCGGCCGACGCACAGCCGCGCCCCGTGGGCGTCGTCACCGTCGCCTCGCGCTCCAGGCCCCGGCTCATCCAGTCGCTGGGCGCGCGCATCTCGGAGGTCGGCAGACTGCCCCTGCTGGGTTCCGTGGAGTACGCGGGCGACGTGCCCCGGGTCTCGCGCAGCAACAGTGCCCAGCGCCTCAAGGCCCTCGACGGTGCGCTGACCGTGCCGCCCGGCCTCGCCACCGCTCTCGCCGAGGTCCAGGGACCGGTCCTGCTGGTGGACGACTTCACCGAGACCGGCTGGACCCTGGGGGTTGCGGCTCGGATGCTCCGCAGGTCCGGAGCGCGCGGGGTGTTGCCGCTGGTCCTCGCCGTGCAGGCCTGACCGGCCCGCTCCTGTTCGAATACGGCACCGGGTGCAGCGCACGAACGTGCCGCGCTCGAACGTCCCAGGGGTCGCCGGACGCCTCATCGGGTAGGGATATAAGCCACGGACCACCAGATAACAGTCGGTGGCCCCATTTGCTCGTTGCCGCATCCAAGTTCGACAGGAAGAATTGAGGTCCGCTCCCCGCACGGCTCGTCCGTGATCCGGTTGGGCTTTGCTGCGGTGCGCGCGGCCCCGAATCCGATCTCGCCCGCAGTGTGGGCGCGTAGCCGAAGGGAGGAACGTGACCTTCGGATTCGCTCCGTCCTCGGCGGCATCGTTGTCGACGTCCGCGTCCGCCGCTTCCGCCAGTCGTCTGCTCGAGCCCGCGGAGTGGGCCGACGCCGGAATACCGCTGCTGCGCAACCCCCGCGAGGTCGTCAGCGGCCTGCATGCCCGGCATCGCCCCCGTCCGGGCACCGCGGTCGTCGCCGTCCTCGATCCGGAGGAACGGCTGTGTGCCAGTGCCTCCTTCGGCCGGCGCTCGGCCCCGGCCGACGGCTGGATGTTCCGCAACGCGCTGCTGGCCCAGTTGCGCCGGGTCATCCCGCACGACCTGCGCCGGCGCACCCCGGTGCGGACCGCCGTACTGCTCTACTGCCGCGACGGGGACGCGCGTTGGACCGAGGAGGACGGTGCCTGGATGTGGGGGCTGCGGGACGCCTGCACTCTGCACGGGCTGCGCTGCGGGTCCTACATCACGCTGACGCACGACGGCTGGCAGGTGCTCGGCGAGGGTCGCGGCGGGCGGCGCCCCAACGCCGACTCGCCTCCCGAACCCTTCGCCCTGTCGGAGGCCCCGCCACTGTCGCCGCGTACCGGAGGCGCCGTCTCCGAGGTACTGCGCCGCGCGGCCGCCCGCTGAGCCACCGGCTCCCACCAGGGGGACACCCGGGCCGGGCACGGCGCCCTGGACCTGGCCTGCGGCGCGCCGGGCGGTCACGCTTCACTCCACGACGGGCAGTGGCACCCACCCGTCGTCCGGGCACGCCAGAGGCACCACTGTGCGAGTCACCGCCACGGCTCCTTCGGTACCTCCGGAGTCCCGGAGGTGCCGGAGACAGCTCAGACGCCCGCGCCCAGCACCGAGTTGATGTCCTGCGGGTCGCCGCAGACGATCAGCAGGGCGCCGGCCCGGGAGAGGGCCAGCGGCAGGGCGGTGGCGGCGACGGTGTCAGGGCCGCCGTTGACGGCGACGACCACCACCGAGCGGGTCCCGGCACGGGAGGCGACGGCGGCGTCCATGTAGAAGACGTCGTCGCCCGCGTCGTGCTGGGCCCAGTAGGAGGCTTCGCCGAAGGACAGTTCGTGGTCGGCCCACGGGTGCTGCGCACCAGTGGTGATCACCAGCACGTCGCCGGGGGCACGACCCGATTCCAGGAGCAGGTCCACTGCTTCCTCGGCAGCGGGGGGGGGGGGGGCGAGGCTGGGGGGGGACAGCGGGGAGGGGGGGGGGGGCGGGGGGGCGGCGGGGGGGGCGCGGGGCGCGCGGGGGCGGGGGGGGCGGGCGG
>NZ_JBEYVI010000050.1:0-86107 GCF_040643955.1 Streptomyces sp. NPDC047061 | reverse complement strand
GCGGGTTCGAAGGTGACGGTGGGCTGGGGCCGGGGGGTGGGGTCGCTTACCGGCGCTGGCAGGGTGCCTCCCCCAGCCTTCGGCCGGGGGGACCCCCAGCGCCCGCCCGTGCCGCCCTGCGGCACGCCTGCCCGCAGCTGGGGAGCTGTGAGGCCACCCGCGGCTGGGGATGCGCGGCTGCTGCAGCGCCCCTTCAGGGGCGCGGGGAACTGCGCGACCAGCCCCCACCGGGCCGCGGCCGAAACGAAAGCCGTCGCCCCCTTCGCCCCCTGCTTCACCACCAGCACCTCCGGCTCCGGCAGCAGTTCCCGGACCGCCGACGGCCCTCCCGTCACCCCCCACGCCTGCTCCGCCTCGTCCTCCCCCACGAACACCAGATCCGCGCACCGCGCCAGTTCGAGCAGAATCTCCGCGCCGCCGAAGCCGGTCCACAGCCCCGCCCGGTAGTTAACGTCGAACGACACCAGCGGCGGCCCTCCCCCGGCGGGAGCCGTCAGTTCCCGCAGCAGCGCCAGGCACCCCTCCGACAGCGCCGCAGTGATCCCCGACAGGTGCAGGACCCGGCCCGCCGCGCGCACCGCGCCGACGTCCACGTTCGCCGGCGACATCGCGGAGGCGGCCGACCCCGCCCGGTAGTACGCGACCTCGTGCGCGTCCGTCGCCCGGTCCCCCGCCGTGCGGAAGTACACGCCCGTGGGACGCACGGGATCACGTCCGACGGACGAGACGTCGACGCCGTACGACGCGACGGTCTCCACCAGGTGGTCGCCGAACCCGTCCGCGCCGACCCGGCTGACCCACCGCACGGCGTGCCCTGCGGCGGCCAGCGCGCACGCCACGTTGGACTCGGCGCCGCCGATCGCGCGATCGAAGGACGGCACGTCCGCGAGGCGCCCCGGTCGGGTGGGCAGGAACGTGACCATGGACTCGCCGAGCGCGACGACGTCCACGGTGGCAACGGCGCCGGTGGCCTTCACGATGGTCGTGGCTCCTCGTCGTCGGGGAAGGGTCGCTGCGGGCTCCATTGACCCGGCGTTGGCGTGGATGTTAGACAGCGGTAAGCGATATACGCAATGGACGTTGCACACCATGCAACCGAACTGATCAGGGAGGCTCCGTGTCCCTCGACACCGGTACCGAAGCGCTCGCCCGGCTCGCGGAGGAGCGCGTCGACCACCGTTTCAAGGGCCTCCCGCCGGACGCCGAGGGCCTGACCGTGGGCGAACTGGCCGCCCAGCGCCGCAACCTGTTCTCCGGCGGCTTCGCGACCCCGGTGCTGGCCCTCTCCGCCGAGCGCCTGGAGCACAACCTCGCGCTGATGGAGACGTACACCGAACGGCACGGCCTGGCCTTCGCCCCGCACGGCAAGACCTCGATGGCCCCGCAGCTCTTCCGCCGGCAGACCGAACGCGGCGCGTGGGGCATCACCCTCGCCGTGCCGCACCAGGTGCGGGTGGCGCGGGCGTTCGGCACCCGCCGGGTCTTCCTCGCGAACGAGCTCGTGGACGCGGCGGCGCTCCGCTGGACCGCCGCCGAGCTGGAGCGCGACCCGGACTTCCGGTTCGTCTGCTACGTCGACTCCGTGCGCGGGGTCGAGCTGATGGACGCGGCGCTGCGGCCGACGGGGGCCTCGCGCCCCGTGGACGTCGTCGTCGAGCTCGCCGCCGGGGAGGGCGCCCGTACCGGTGTCCGCACGGAGGCGGAGTGCGCGGCGGTCGCGGACGCGGTGGCCGGGGCAGAGACCCTGCGGCTGGTCGGGGTGGCCGGGTACGAGGGGGAGGTCCCGCAGGCCGACCCGGACCGGGTGCACGCCTATCTGCGCCGACTGGTCGCCCTCGCCGTCGAGTTCGACAAGGCGGGCCGGTTCGCGGGGCTGACGGAGATCGTCGTCAGCGCGGGCGGCAGCGCCTGGTTCGACGCGGTCGCGGACGTCTTCGCCGGGATCCCCGAACTGTCCGCACCCGTACTGAAGTTGCTCCGCTCGGGCGCGTACGTCTCGCACGACGACGGCCGCTACCGCGAGGTCACCCCCTTCAACCGCGTCCCCGAGGAGGGCGCCCTGGAGCCGGCCTTCCGGCTCTGGGCGCAGATCGTCTCCCGCCCCTCCCCGGAGCAGGCCTTCGCCAACGCGGGCAAGCGGGACGCGGCCTACGACCTCGACCTCCCCGTCGCCCAGGTGGTCCGCCGGGCGGGCACGGAGCGCCCGGCGACCGGGGTCTCGGTCACCGGCCTGTCCGACCAGCACGCCTGGCTGCACACCACCCCCGAGGCGGACCTGGAGGTCGGGGACTGGGTGGGCCTCGGCCTCTCCCACCCGTGCACGTCGTTCGACAAGTGGCAGCTGATCCCGGTCGCCGAGGCGGACGGCACGGTCGTCGACTACATCCGCACCTACTTCTAGTTCTGGGGAGCCTGCCGTGGAGGACCTGGTCATCCGGGACGCCGACGTCGTGGACGGCAGCGGCGCACCGTCCTACCGCGCGGACGTGGTCGTCGACGGCGGCCGGATCGTGTCGATCGTCAAGGAGGCCGCGGCGGCGGGCTGCCAGCGCCCGCGGGCGGTGCGCGAACTGGACGCGGAGGGCCTGGTTCTCTCCCCCGGCTTCATCGACATGCACGCCCACAGCGACCTGGCCCTGCTGCGCGACCCCGACCACAGCGCCAAGGCCGCGCAGGGGGTGACCCTCGAGGTACTGGGCCAGGACGGGCTGTCGTACGCCCCGGTCGACGACCGCACTCTGGCGGAGGTCCGCCGGGCGATCACCGGCTGGAACGGCTCCGGCGACGACATCGACTTCGACTGGCGGTCGGTGGGCGAGTACCTGGACCGCCTAGACCGCGGCATCGCCGTCAACGCGGCCTATCTCATCCCCCAGGGCACGGTCCGCGCGCTCGCCGTCGGCTGGGAGGACCGCGCGGCCACCCCGGCCGAACTGGACCACATGCGCCGGCTGGTGGCGGAGGGCATGGCACAGGGCGCGGTCGGCCTGTCCTCCGGCCTCACCTACACCCCCGGCATGTACGCGCCGGACGCCGAACTCACCGAACTGTGCCGGGTGGTGGCGGAGTACGGCGGCTACTACTGCCCGCACCACCGCTCCTACGGCGCGGGCGCCCTGGAGGCGTACGCGGAGATGGTGGCCCTGGCCCGGGAGGCGGACTGCCCCCTCCACCTGGCCCACGCCACCATGAACTTCGGCGTGAACAAGGACCGGGCCCCCGAGCTGCTGGCCCTCCTCGACGAGGCCCTCGCCGCCGGCGCCGACATCACCCTCGACACCTACCCCTACACCCCCGGCAGCACGACCCTCGCGGCGATGCTGCCGAGCTGGGCGAACGAGGGCGGCCCGGCGGCGGCCCTGGCCCGGTTGACGGACGACGGGACGTCCGAACGCATCCGCCACCATCTGGAGGCCGTCGGCTCCGACGGCTGCCACGGCGTCCCCGTCGAGTGGGACACGATCGAGATCTCGGGCGTGACCGACCCGGCCCTCACGGACTTCGTCGGCCGCACGGTCCAGGAGTCGGCGGACGCCCGCGGGGAGTCCCCCTGGACGACGGCCCGCCGCCTCCTCGTCACCGACCGCCTGGGCACCACGATCCTCCAGCACGTGGGCCACGAGGAGAACGTCCGCACGATCATGCGCCACCGGGTCCACACCGGCGGCTCGGACGGCATCCTCCAGGGCACGAAACCCCACCCCCGCGCCTACGGCACGTTCCCTCACTACCTCGGCCACTACGTGCGGGAGCTGGGCGTCCTCACCCTGGAGGAGTGCGTCGCCCACCTCACGTCCCGCCCCGCGGCCCGGCTCCGCCTGCCGGACCGCGGCCTCGTACGCGAGGGCTACCGGGCCGACGTCGTCCTCTTCGACCCGGAGACGGTGGCAGCGGGCTCGACATTCGCCCACCCGCGCACCCTCCCCACGGGTATCCCGCACGTCCTGATCGACGGCCGCTTCGTCATCGAGAACGGTCGTAGGACGGACGAGTTGGCAGGCCGAGCAATCCGCCGCACCCCTTAGGCGCCCTGCACTGGAGCGCCCCGAAAGGGGCGCGGGGAACTGCGCGACCGGCCACGACGGACCCGCACCCGACAACGGCGCCCGCCACCCCCTACGGCTTGGGCAGGGTGCAACCACTCGCACTCAGGCTCAGCACGTTCCCCGTCGTGAAGCACGCCGGAATGATGTACGTCTCCTCGGCGTAGTTGATCCCCTGCCGGACCGTCACGGTCCCGTTCTCGTCCACCTCGCACGGGTTGTCGACGGTGCACCGCTCCCCGTCCTCGTTGCCCGTGTTGTTGACGGCGACGACCTGGCCCGTGGTGGTGTCGATCACCGGCGACCCGGACGTCCCGCCGATCGTGTTGCACGCGGAGGTGTAACGGACCGAGTCCTTCCAGGTCCAGTCGCCCTCCTTCAGCCGGTACACGAACCCGTCGATGTTGCAGCTGTAGATCGTCTTCCAGTAGCCGGAGACGACCTTGATGGCGGTGCCGGCGACGGGGTGGGAGGCGCTGACGGTCAGCGGGCTGATGCCGTAGGAGCTCTTGATCGCCGCGTACGTCGTGGTGGTGCGGTAGATCGTGATGTCGGTGTCGGTCATCGTCGAGTAGACGACCTGGTTGGCGCGGAGCGTGGCGACCCGGGTGCCGGAGGAGTTCAGCAGGCCGAAGGTACGGCTGGAGGACTGGCCGGTGATGACCTCGCCGGGGTCGGGGAAGCCGGTCTCCAGGCAGTGGCCGTTGGTGAGGACCAGTGCGGGGTCGCTGTCCGCGGAGTTCGGGAAGCGGATGACCGAGCCGGAGCAGTTGCTGAGCGAGACGGTACCCGCGAAGTTGACGGTCACCGCCGCGGCCTTGGCCGTCTGCGGCGCGGCGACCGCCGGAGCCGTGCCGATCCCGGTGATGGCCAGGGAGGCGAGCGCGGCGACGAGAGGCTTGTTCATGTGGGGGTCCCCTCTATACGACGAGGCGACCGGAGATCTTCCGGCCACCCGCTGTTTTTGTCATGCACATTCTCATCACATGGGCGTACGCGGGCAAGGAGTTGTTTCAGGACCGGTGTTGGCGGATTTCCGCGCAGGAGGCACCGACGCACTCGAAAGAACGCAGGGGTGCACCGACCTGCTAGTGCGACCTGCCGCCGCCACCCCTTCCGTGCCCCCAGCCGTGGCCGCCGCCCGAGTAGGTCGGCGTCGGCGTCGTGCCGGTGGTGGCGGTCGGCGACGGGGTCGCGCCCGTCCCGCCGGTCGCGTCGGCACTCGGCGAGGCACTGGACGAGGCGCTCGCGGACGCGTCCGGCCCGGCCGACGGCGACGTCGCGGCCGGTGCGGCAGGTGCGGCCGGCTTCGGCGAGGCGGCGGCGGACCCGGTGCCCGGCCCCTGCCCGGGCGCCGCCGCGGCCGACGACTCACCGGCCGTGCGCTTCGCACCGCCCTGCCCGTCCGGCGCGCCGTCGGTGGACGGGGCCGAGGAGAAGGGAAGGCCCACGATCAGCGCGAGCACGGAGGCGGCACCCACCGCTCCCACCGCGGCCACCACGTACGTGCCACGCCGGCCTCGCACACCTCGCACACCTCGCACGCCCCGCACGCCTCGTGCACCGCGGGCCGCCCGCCGCCGGTCCGCCCGCCGCCGGTCCGCCCGGCCCGGTTCCGCCCGGCCCGGTTCCGCGCGGGCAGGGGCGATCCGGGCGGGGGCGATCCGGGGCAGCTCGCGCGTCTCGTCGTATGCGTTGAGCCAGCCGTGCGCGGTCGCCGGGTCCCGGTACTCCTCGTACGCGGGGGCCGGTCCGCCCTCGGGTCGGTAGACGCTGGGCGCCCCGGTCTCGTCCTCGGCAGATCTCGGCATGGACGCGGATTGTAGGGAGAGGAGGGTCCTTTGAGACAGCTACCGGCGATAACAGGCCAAATCGCCGGGCCTCGCCCCGCCCCCGCCCCACTCCCGGCTGTCCCCCACACGTGTCTCACGTGGTGGAAAACACGGACCGGTGGGCGTTACCGCCCCGTAAGCTCACCGACATGCAGGTGATCCAGTCGACCAAGCTCGCCAATGTCTGTTACGAGATCCGGGGTCCGGTTCTCGAGGAGGCGATGCGGCTAGAGGCGGCGGGGCACCGCATCCTCAAGCTCAACACCGGCAACCCGGCCGCCTTCGGCTTCGAGTGCCCGCCGGAGATCCTGGAGGACATCCTCCGCAACGTCTCCACGGCACACGGCTACGGCGACGCGAAGGGTCTGCTGGCCGCCCGGCGCGCGGTCGTCATGCACAACCAGACCATCGGCATCGAGACCGACGTCGAGCACGTCTTCGTCGGCAACGGCGTCTCCGAGCTGATCGTGATGGCGATGCAGGGGCTCCTGGACGACGGGGACGAGGTTCTCGTACCCGCCCCGGACTACCCCCTGTGGACCGCGGCGGTCTCGCTCTCCGGCGGCACGGCCGTGCACTACCGCTGCGACGAGCAGTCGGACTGGATGCCCGACCTCGCCGACATCGAGCGCAAGGTCTCCGACCGCACCAAGGCGATCGTCATCATCAACCCGAACAACCCGACGGGCGCGGTGTACGACGAGGCGATGCTGCGCGGGCTGACCGACATCGCCCGCCGCCACAACCTGCTCGTCTGCTCGGACGAGATCTACGACAAGATCCTCTACGACGGCGCCACGCACACGCCGACCGCGGCCGTGGCCCCGGATCTGCTCACGCTCACCTTCAACGGCATGTCCAAGGCGTACCGGGTGGCCGGCTACCGGGTCGGCTGGATGTCCATCTCCGGGCCGCGGGCGCACGCCGACTCCTACATCGAGGGCCTGACGATCCTCGCGAACATGCGGCTGTGCGCGAACATGCCGGGTCAGCACGGCGTGGTGGCGGCGCTCAGCGGGCGCCAGACGATCAACGACCTGGTGCTGCCGGGCGGGCGGCTCAAGGAGCAGGTGGATCTCGCCTACGACCTGCTCACCCAGATCCCGGGCGTGAGCTGCGTACGCCCCAAGGGCGCGCTGTATCTCTTCCCGCGCCTCGATCCCCAGGTCTTCAAGATCAAGGACGACCGGCAGATGGTCCTGGACCTGCTGCGGCAGGAGAAGATCATGGTGGTCCAGGGCAGCGGCTTCAACTGGCCGGAGCCGGACCACTTCCGGGTGGTGACCCTGCCGTCGGTCGGGGACCTGCGGGACGCGATCACGCGGATCGGGCGGTTCCTGGACGGGTACGGCCAGCCGTAGGTAGCCGTTGCGCCACGGTCCGTGAACCCGGTCAACTTTAGACGAAATCTAAGCTAGGATGGCTTCCTGTCAGAGCACAGGAGGCCATCTCCCATGTACGAACCGATCCGCACCAAGTCGGTCCACAGCACGATGGCCGGCACACCTTCCGACTTCCCCCACCGGACGCGCGAGGAGGAGCTGGACATCCAGCTCGCGGGACACCTCGCGGCGCTGCTGGCCGTCACCGACGAACTGCGCGCACTCACGCCGTCCACCGACCTCGAAGCCGCCGCGATCCGGCTGGCCGAGCAGGTGGCCCGGCTGCGGGGCGGACGGACGCCGGTCCGCGCGTCACTGACGGCGGTCCAGGAGCCGGCCGCGCTCCACGAGCGTGCGCATGCGCTCGCGGGCCGCGCGCTGGTGGTCGCGGCGTCCCGGGCGGACACCGCGGCGGCGATCCTCGCGGCGGAACGCATGGACGCCCACGCGGCAGCCACGGAACTCACCACGGCCGGCTGACCCACCCCCCTACGGCCCCGGTCCGCGCGCTCCCGCAGCGACGCGCGGACCGGGTTGCCACACGTCAGTACGCTGAGGTCATGGGCATGGACTACCCGAAGATGCGCGCGATCGCCGAGCAACTCGGGGCCTACGCGGAGCAGCTCGAAGGGACCTGGAGCGTCGAGATCGGCCCCTCCGGTCCGAAACTGGCGATGATGTGCCCGTCGAAGCGCCATGAGGGCACGGTCAGCCGCATCCGCAATCAGCTGAACACCCAGCTCCAGGTCACCCACCCCGGCTACATGTGCGAGAACGGCCCGGAGGTCGAGCACCCCGCCCTCGGCCGCATGCGCCGCCCCGACGCCGTCGTCATCCCCGAGGACGTGCTCGACGAGGAGGGCCTCGCCGTCGACGCCTCACAGGTGCTGGCCGTCGTCGAGATCGTGTCCCCGTCCAACCCGGACAACGACTACGTCGAAAAGATCAGCGAATACCCGGCGATGGGCATCGCCCACTACATGATCGTCGACCCCCGGAAGGGCACGATCGAGGTGCACTCCGAGCCGTGCGGGAACCGCTACCAGCGCATGGACCCGTACATCTACGGCGACCTGGTGCCCTTCGGCCCCTGGCAGGTGGAGACCTCCGCCTTCCGCCGGTACGGCAAGGCCGGGAACGACCCCGCCTGACGGCGCCCGGCGGAGTTCGGTGCTCCGGTTTCGTTCCGGGGCGCCCCCTTCACCCCTCGTTCACCCGTTCCACCCAGGACTGAGGGATTCCGGGAGCACTCTCCACCTCGTGAGACGTATCGCGGGAATCGTCCTCGCGGTGCTGCTGATCGGTGGCGTGGTGGCTGCCGTCGTCGCAGGCCGGCAAGGGGATGACAAGGGCACGGCAACGAAGACCGTGCGCGGTGTGATCGGTTCGGAGAAGTCGGACTTCTTCGCCGATCCCGATGTGGTGAAGGCCCTCGCCGCCAAGGGCTACACCGTGAAGACGGAGGCGTCCGGATCCTGGGCCATGGAGGATCTGGACCTGAAGGGCTACGACTTCGCCTTCCCGTCCAGCTCGGCGCCCGCCGACACGCTGGCCGAGAAGTACCACGCCCGCCAGCCCCTCCCCCGGCCCTTCTACTCGCCCCTCGTGGTGGTGGCCCACCGCAGCGCGGCCCAGGTACTGGCCGCCAACGGCCTCGCCGTGCTCGACGGGAAGGGCGGCAAAGGCGGCAAGGGCACGCTGAAGATGGGCGCCTATCTGGACGCGGCCGCGCACGACCGGACCTGGCAGCAGCTCAAGGGGGCCAAGGCGCACGGCGAGTTGACCGGAACGCTGTACATCACCAGCACCGACCCGGAGACCTCCAACTCCGGCGCCCTCTACCTCGCCGCCGCCTCCTACGTCGCCAACGGGGGGCAGGTGGTGGCCAGTGATGCCGATGTCAGGAAGACGGCGCCGCTGCTGCACAAGCTCGTCAGCGTGCAGGGTGCCCAACAGCCCAGCAGCGACTCGGTGTTCCGGGACTTCATCAGCGGCGCCGGCAACCCGCTGGTGTGCCTGTACGAGTCGCAGGTCGTGTCGCTGCTCGCGGAGCAGCACGGCTCCGACGACCTCGTCGTCCTCTACCCGGACACCACGGTCAACAGCGACCACACCATCGTGCCGCTCGACGACGCCGGCCGGGAACTCGGCGAACTCCTCAGCACCGACCCGACCCTGCGCAAGCTCGCCGTCAGGCACGGCTTCCGGCCCCAGGGCGACTCCGCCGAGTTCGTCAAGGCCACCGCCGACCACGCCGCCTACCTCAACCAGACACTGACCGGCGTCCGGCAGGCGCCCGTGCCCACCTCCACGGTGCTGCACGACATGGCCCGCCGGGCGCGCGGCTGACGGGGGGACCCTGTGAGCAACTTCGACAAGATGACGCCGAGCGGCGGTGACCACGCGCCCACCCTCAGCGGTGAGGACGTCTTCACCCTGACCCCGCCCGAGGCCGTCGCGCCCGTGCCGCGGGAGAAGGCCGGCGGGCTGGTGCCCGTGGAGGACGGCGTCCGTGCGGACATGGCGCACAAGGCCGCCGGCTACGTCCGGGACCTCGCCGCCCTGGACGCCCGGTCACCCGAGTTCGCGAGCAAGGTCGGCGAGATCACCGGCCTCGGCGCCGGCGAGATGCGCACCGCCGCCTCGCAGTCCAACCGCATGCTGGAACGCGCGGTGCGCAGCCTGCCCGACAAGGGCGGCGACGCCCAGACCAAGGTGGCCGGCTCGCTCGTCGAACTCCGCCGGGTCGTCGAGGACCTGGACCCGCGCGACCTGCCCGCGAGCAAGGGCCGCAAGTTCCTCTCCCGGCTGCCCGGCGGCAACAAGCTCCGCGACCACGTCGCCAAGTACGCCTCCGCGCAAGGAACGTTGAACAAGATCGTCGGGTCGCTGCGCGGCGGGCAGGACGAACTCCGGCGTGACAACGCCGCGTTGCAGACCGAGCGGGTCCGGCTCTGGGAGACCATGGGCAAGCTCCAGGAGTACGTGGTCCTCACCCAGGCCCTGGACACCGCCGTCGAGCAGCACGTCGTCCGGCTCACGGATCCCCAGGAGGCCGACGCCGTCCGCGCGGACGTGCTCTTCCCGGTCCGGCAGAAGCACCAGGACCTGCTCACCCAGCTCGCGGTCTCCGCGCAGGGCTACCTGGCGATGGACGTCGTACGCCGCAACAACGACGAGCTGATCAAGGGCGTCGAACGGGCCGCCACCACCACCGTGTCCGCCCTGCGCATCTCGGTGATGCTGGCCTCCGCGCTCGACAACCAGAAGAAGGTCATCGAGCAGGTCAACGCGTTGCGCGGGACGACCGAGGAGCTGATCCGGGGCAACGCCGAGATGCTCGCCACGCAGAGCGGCGAGATCCAGCGGATCGCGGCCGACCCGGCGGTCGGCGCCGAGACCCTGCGCGCCGCCTTCCAGCAGATCTACCGCACCCTCGACGCCATCGACACCTACAAGGTGCAGGCGACCGAGGTGATGGCGAACACCGTGCAGTCCCTCACGGACGAACTCCAGCAGGCGAGCGCCTACCTGGAGCGCAGCCGGGCGAAGGGCGCGCTGGACGGCGGCCTCGCATGAGCCTGGGAAGACGCACGCTCCCCGCCCTCCTCGCGGCGGCGGCCGTCGTCCTGGCGGGCTGCACCGCCGAGGACCACGGCGACGACGACTCCACGGCCCCGAAGGCGGGCACCCTGCGGGTCCTCGCCTCCTCCGAACTCAGCGACATGACCGCCGTGTTCGACCGCGTCCGCAAGGACACGGGGGTCACCGTCCGCCCGACCTACATGGGCACCCTGGACGCCGTCGACCTGCTGGCCTCGGGGAAGGCGGACGGCAGGTACGACGCGCTGTGGCTGTCCTCCGACGACTATCTGCGGCTGCGCCCTCAGGCGGCGAAGAAGGTCGTCTCCGAGACCTCGATCATGTCCAGCCCGGTCGCGATCGGTGTGAAGACGGCCACCGTCCGGTCGCTGGGCTGGAAGCCGGCCGCCGTCACCTGGTCCCAGGTCGAGCAGGCCGTCGAGGCCGGCAAACTGACGTACGGCATGACCGACCCGGCGCGCTCCAACTCCGGCTTCTCCACGCTGGTCTCGGTGGCCTCCGCGCTCTCCGGCGCCCAGTCGGCGCTCACGGACGCCGACGTCACCAGGGCGACTCCCCGGCTGAAGAAGTTCTTCAGGGGCCAGACCCTGACCTCGGGCTCCTCCGGCTGGCTGGCCTCGGCCTACCAGCGGCGCGGCAATGTCGACGCCCTGCTCAACTACGAGTCCGTCCTGAAGGAGATCCCCGGCCTGACGGTGATCCGTCCGACCGACGGTGTGGTCACCGCCGACTACCCGCTCTCCTCCCTGGCCTCGACCTCCTCGGCGACCCGCGAGGACGTCCGCCGGGTGACGGAGGACCTGCGCACCGCGGCCGTGCAGAAACTCATCACGGACACCACGCACCGCCGCCCGGTGGTGGCCTCCGTCGCCCCCACGGCCGGCCTGGACACCAGCCGCCGCCGCGAACTCCCCTTCCCCGGCAGCCAGTCGGTGGCCGACGGGCTGATCTCCGCCTACGAGAACGACCTGCGCCGCCCCTCTCGCACGGTCTACGTCCTGGACACCTCGGGCTCGATGGAGGGCGACCGCCTCTCCCGCCTGAAAGCGGCTCTCACCGGCCTCACCAGCGACTTCCGCAACCGGGAGGAGGTCACCCTGATGCCGTTCGGCTCGGCCGTGAAGAGCGTCAGCACCCATGTGGTCGACGACAAGTCCGACCTCGCCGCGATCCGCAAGGACACCGACGCCCTGCACGCCGACGGCAACACGGCGATCTACACCTCCCTGGAGAAGGCGTACGCGCAGCTGAACCCCTCCCAGGAGACCTTCACGTCGATCGTGCTGATGACCGACGGCGAGAACACCACGGGCGCCAAGGTCGGTGACTTCGACGCCTTCTACAACAAGCTCTCCGCCGACCGGCAGCAGATCCCCGTCTTCCCCATCCTCTTCGGCGACTCCTCCCGCGCCGAACTCCAGCACATCGCCACCCTGACCGGCGGCCGTCTCTTCGACGCGCAGCAGGGGTCCCTGGACGGCGCCTTCGAGGAGATCCGTGGCTACCAATAAGACCCGTGGGGTCCTCGCCTACCTCGAGTCCCGGAAGAACCTCACGGGCTCCGCGGCCGGTCTCGTCGGCCTGGTGCTGACCTTCACCGGGGTGGCGGGCACGTACTGGCCGGTCGTGGTGGCGGGCCTGTACGGCGCGGGCGCGCTGATCGCCCCGCCGGAACGCCCGCCGCTGCCGGAGTTCCCGACCCCGTCCGCCCAGCTGGGCGAGGTGCGGGCTGACTTCCGCAAGCTGGAGACCTATCTGGCGGAGGTGGGCCTGCCGGCCTCGACCGAGGCGCGGCTGGCGGAACTGACGGACCTGCTGACGGCGTTGCTCGACCCCGGCCGGCCCGCCGAGCTGCTCGCCGAGGACCCGGAGGGCGTCCATGTCCTGTCGCGGACGGTACGGCAGGACATCCCGGAGGCGGTCGACAGCTTCGTCCGCACCCGGTGGTGGACGCGCCTGGCCCCCGGGCAGGAGCCGCCGGAGCGGCACCTGGAGCGCCAGCTGGCGGTTCTGTACAAGGAAACGCGACAGCTCGCGGCAGCAATGCGCGACGCGGAAGCGCTCCGGCAAGAGACACACTCGCGGTACTTGGAGGACCGCAACAAGTCAACGCCCCTGGAGTGAACCTGAGAGGCTTGCACAACGGGCGCCACTGGGTGTGGTGCTGCGTTTGCGTCCTGTCCACGCCCCAGTTCAGGAGGTGGGTCTGGGGCGGTTGACTGCGCCCCGCGTCGCCACAACTCCCACGCACGCGCGCGGATGTTGCGGGAGCCTCCCCCACTCTCGGCTTCGCTCGAGCGGGAGGTGCCCCCATCGGTCCGCGTGATCAACGAATCCGCAGGACCGACACGCGAACCAGGCCTGCGATACCCGATTCGCCTTGTCGATGTGCCCGCACTCGGCACAGGTACGCGAGGTGTACGCCGGATCGACGTACACCACCGGCACCCCCGCCCTGCGGGCCTTGTACACGATGCACTGCCCCAGCTGGGCAAAGGCCCAGCTGGAGTGGGTGGCCCGTTGGGGCTTTCGAAGCCGTACCCGTTCACGGATGCCCGTCAGGTCCTCCAGGGCGATCCCGCGACCGGTGCGTTCCGCCTCGGCCACCACATGCTTCGCGATCTTGTGGTTGATGTCCCTCGCCCGCCGCGCCTCCTTACGACGCCGCTTCTTCAGACGGCGCTTGGCGGACGGAGTGTTCTTCTTCTGCAGCTTGGTGCGGAGCGTGCGCTCCCGGGCGCGCATGCGGTTGAGTTCGCGCCCGGCCATGATTTCGCCGTCGCTGGTGGTAGCGATGTTCGCGACGCCGAGATCGATGCCGAGGAAGTCCACGGGGTCGGTGTTCAGTGGTGCTTCGGGAACGTCACAAGTGGCGTTGAGGAACCACATGCCGTCTCGGCACAACAGATCCGACTCGCCCTTGCGATACCGGGCCAGGATGTCCAACTGCTCCGATGAGGCGGTGAACCCCACGTCCTTCACCCGTCCAGCAGTCGTCCAGATCGAGATTCGGCGCTGATCGATCTGCCAGGACAGCATTCGGTCGTCGTAGGGCTGCGCGCCGTCCGTCCGGAAAGCGACAGGCCTCTCCAACGCCCTGCGGTAGCGCATCGAGCCTGGCTTGCCCAGATTCCCAGCGTGCAGGTTGGCCTTCAGCGTCGCGTACGCGTCACAGGTCTTCTTGATCACATGCTGGGCAGCCTGCGCTCCCAGCCCCCAGCGAATCTTGATCTGGTAGTAGGTGTGCTCCCGCAATGCGAAGTTGTTCTTCACGTCCTTCTCGAATGCCACGCCACTGACCCAGGTGGCCGCCTCATTGCAGGCGCGCAAGGTCGCCTCCAGCACCGGCGCCTGTGCGGGCGTCGGCAGCAGCCTGACCTGCACCACCAGTTTCACGATCAGCAAAACTACGCATACGCACGACAGTCCGCGGCGTGTTCGCCATGCATCACCCTCCCGGGTGACCACCGTGTCGTCACAGCACCGGATCCGCCGGACACGTCACCCGGCCGCAGCACTTCGCCCAGGCATGTGAGGAGGAGCCCTTTCGGTGAGGGCGACCGGGCCCCACCCACACAGGCGAAGGCCTGCCGTCACCGCGACCGTCGGGGCGGACGGAAGCGGGTGACGGCAGGCCTGTCGGCCGCACACGCCGTTGTGCGCGGCCTCGCCGGTACACACCGCGGCCGGTCGTGACGATCGCTGGTCAGGGCTCATCCCCCAACCGGCCGCGGAGCTCTTCGTACGGGACTCAGCCCAGGCGCTCGACCAGCGCCCGGTACTCGGCCCACAGCTCCTTCGGCGTGTGCTCGCCGAAGGTGTTCAGGTGGTCGGGGACGAGGGACGCCTCCTCCCGCCAGACCTCCTTGTCGACGGTCAGCAGGAAGTCGAGGTCGCTGTCCGCGAGGTCGAGCCCGTTGGTGTCGAGGGCGTCCCGGGTCGGCAGCACGCCGATCGGCGTCTCGACGCCCTCGGCCTTCCCGTCCAGCCGCTCCACGATCCACTTCAGGACGCGGGAGTTCTCGCCGAAGCCGGGCCAGACGAACTTGCCCTGGTCGTTCTTGCGGAACCAGTTGACGTAGTAGATCTTCGGCAGCTTGGACTGGTCCTTGTCCTTGGCCACGTCGATCCAGTGCGCCATGTAGTCGCCCATGTTGTAGCCGCAGAACGGCAGCATCGCGAACGGGTCGCGGCGCAGCTCGCCGACCTTGCCCTCGGCGGCGGCGGTCTTCTCGGAGGCGACGTTCGCGCCGAGGAAGACGCCGTGGTTCCAGTCGAAGGACTCGGTCACCAGCGGTACGGCGGTGGCGCGGCGGCCGCCGAAGAGGATCGCCGAGATCGGCACGCCCTTCGGGTCCTCCCACTCCGGCGCGATGATCGGGCACTGGGCGGCGGGCACGGTGAAGCGGGCGTTGGGGTGGGCGGCCGGGACGTCGGACGCCGGCGTCCAGTCGTTGCCCTTCCAGTCCGTCAGGTGGGCCGGAGTCTCCTCCGTCATGCCCTCCCACCAGATGTCGTTGTCGTCGGTCAGCGCCACGTTGGTGAAGACGGCGTTGCCCCACAGCGTCTTCATCGCGTTGGCGTTGGTGTGCTCACCGGTGCCGGGCGCGACGCCGAAGAAGCCGGCCTCGGGGTTGATGGCGTAGAGCCGGCCGTCCTCGCCGAACCGCATCCAGGCGATGTCGTCGCCGATCGTCTCCACGGTCCAGCCGGAGACGGTGGGCTCCAGCATGGCGAGGTTCGTCTTGCCGCAGGCGGAGGGGAAGGCCGCGGCCACGTACTTCGACTCGCCCTGCGGCGGAGTCAGCTTGAGTATCAGCATGTGCTCGGCGAGCCAGCCCTCGTCGCGCGCCATGACGGACGCGATGCGCAGGGCGTAGCACTTCTTGCCGAGCAGGGCGTTGCCGCCGTAGCCGGAGCCGTAGGACCAGATCTCGCGCGACTCGGGGAAGTGCGAGATGTACTTGGTCTGGTTGCACGGCCACGGGACGTCCGCCTCGCCCTCCGCGAGCGGGGCGCCGAGGGTGTGGACGGCCTTCACGAAGAAGCCGTCGGAGCCGAGTTCGTCGAGGACGGGCTGGCCCATGCGCGTCATCGTGCGCATCGAGACGGCGACGTACGCCGAGTCCGTGATCTCCACGCCGAGAGCGGACAGCGGCGAGCCGAGGGGGCCCATGCAGAACGGGACGACGTACATCGTCCGGCCCTTCATCGAGCCGCGGAACAGGCCCTTCTCGCCCGCGAAACTGTTTTCTTCTCCGGTAAAGATGGCCCGCATCTCGGCGGGGGCCTTCCAGTGGTTGGTCGGGCCGGCGTCCTGCTCCCGCTCGGAGCAGATGAACGTGCGGTCCTCGACCCGGGCGACATCGGTCGGGTCGGAGGCCGCGTAGTAGGAGTGGGGGCGCTTGATCGGGTCGAGCTTCTTGAAGGTGCCCTTCGCCACGAGCTCTTCGCACAGTCGCTCGTACTCGGCCTCGGATCCGTCACACCAGACCACGCTGTCCGGTTGCGTCAGTTCGGCGATCTCGTTGACCCACGAGATCAGTTCCTGATGGTGGGTGGGGATGACGGTGGGAGCCGCGATGTCGCGCGCCACGATTGCTCCTAAATGAGGGATTTTTGATCTTGTGGCCCTGTTTCAGGCCTCGTTGCCCCGTGGGGGCTGCGACCCGGATGCTTCGTAGCCGCTCATCCGGTGCCGACCGCACTCATTTGATCCTCCGACTCGATCACCCATCTGTCCAGAGGGAGTCACAGATGAGCGACGTGAGGAAGGCCACGGTTTCTGCGCCCACCTGCGTTTCTTTGCGTCCACATTGAGTTCGCCTCAAGGTCTTTTTGCTCATCGATGTGAGCGCAACCGAGGCTCCGTGAGATGATGGCCACTCTCCGGTGGCCATCGAGCGAGACTGATCCGTAACTTACGGTTCCGTAGGTACGATGCCCTCCATGACTGCGCCCGTCCCCGACGCGCCCACGGACTCGCCGGCCGCCGGCCGTGGTTCCGCCGCGCTCTCGTCCCTGTCGCAACAGGTCAAGCCCAAGCTGCGCGGCTGGCTGCATCTGGGCATGTTCCCGGCCGTCCTCGTCGCGGGCCTCGTCCTCACCGCCCTCGCCGACTCGCCGCGCGGCCGTATCGCCTGCGGGATCTTCGCCCTGACGGCATGCCTGCTGTTCGGCGTGAGCGCGCTCTACCACCGGGGCAACTGGACTCCGCGCATGGACGGGATCCTGCGCAGACTCGACCACGCCAACATCTTCCTGATCATCGCGGGCACCTACACGCCCCTGACCATGCTGCTGCTGCCCGGAGCGAAGGGGCAGTGGCTGCTGTGGGGCATCTGGGGCGCGGCGGCCGCGGGCATCGTCTTCCGGGTCTTCTGGGTCGGCGCACCGCGCTGGCTGTACACGCCCTGCTACATAGCGATGGGCTGGGCGGCGGTCTTCTTCCTGCCCGACTTCATGCGCACCGGCGGTATCGCGGTCCTGGTCCTGGTGATCGTCGGGGGTCTCCTCTACAGCGCCGGCGGCGTGATCTACGGGATCAAGCGCCCGAACCCGTCACCGCGCTACTTCGGGTTCCACGAGGTGTTCCACTCCCTCACGCTGGCCGCGTTCGTCGTGCACTACGTCGGCATCTCCCTGGTGGCCTACCAGCACGCATAGCTCCCGGCACCGCTCGTCCGAGTGGCCACGGCTTCCGAGCCGTGGCCACTTTTTTCATGCCCTCTCCCATATTACGACACCAACTCGCCATTGACAGCAACTGGATTTTGAGAGCTACTCTCATTTCATGGCTACTGTCACTCATCTTGAAGAGACGCACCAGAACCCCCGCCGCTGGTGGGCCCTCGGTGCCCTGGTCGCGAGCATGCTGGTGCTCGGCTTCGACACGACGATCCTCAACGTGGCGCTCCCGACGATGGCCGAGGAGCTCGGCGCCACCACCAGCCAGCAGCAGTGGATGGCGGACGCGTACGTCATCGTCTTCGCCTCGCTGATGCTCCCCGCCGGACTCCTCGGCGACCGCTTCGGCCGCCGCCGGATGCTCGTCGTCGGCCTGCTGATCTTCCTGGCGGGCTCGGTGCTGGGCTCGCTCGCCGGCGACGTGAACTGGGTGATCGCCGCCCGCGCGGCCATGGGCGTCGGCGCGGCGCTGGTGATGCCGCTCGCGATGTCGGTGCTGCCCTCGCTGTTCGGGCCGGGCGAGCGCACCCGCGCCGTCGGCATCGTCTCGGCGGCCTCGGCGCTCGGCCTGCCGCTCGGCCCGATCATCGGCGGCTTCCTGCTCAACCACTTCTGGTGGGGCTCGGTCTTCCTGATCAACGTGCCGATGGCCGCCGTCGGCATCGCCGCCTGCGTCTTCCTGCTCCCCGAGACCAGCGACCCGGCCTCCCCCAAGGTCGACGTCCTCTCCACCGTGCTCACCGCGGTCGGCCTCGGCGCCCTGGTCTACGCGATCATCGAGGCCCCCGGCCGCGGCTGGGGCGACCCGCTGGTGCTGGCCCTGTTCGCGGTCGCCGTCGTCCTCGGCACGGCCCTGGTGCTGCGCGAACGCCGGGCCCACCGCCCCATGCTCGACATGGAGCTCCTCACCCACCGCGGCTTCCTGCTGAACACCCTCGCGGCGACCCTGGTGATGTTCGTGCTGTCCGGTCTGCTGTTCGTGCTGCCGCAGTACCTCCAGGCGGTCCTCGGCAACGACGCCTTCGGCACCGGCCTGCGCCTGCTCCCCATGATGGGCGGCCTGGTCATCGCCGCGCGCACCGCCCAGCCGGTCGTCGCCCGCTTCGGCGCCCGCGCCGTGGTCGCCGCCGGCCTGGTCGTCCTCGCCTTCGCCGCCCTGCTCGGCAGCCGCACCTCGGTGAGCGACGGCTACGGCTTCACCGCGCTGTGGCTGTCCGTCGCCGGCCTCGGCTTCGGCTTCTCGGTGGTCCCCTCGATGGACGGCGCGCTCGGCGCCCTGCCCGCGGACCGGGCCGGCAGCGGCTCCGGGCTGCTGATGACCACGCGCCAGGTCGGCGGCGCGATCGGCATCGCCCTGCTCGGCAGCCTCCTGGCCGGTGCCTTCCGGGACCGCCTGGACGTCACGGGACTGCCCGCCCCGCTCGGCCACACCGCGGGGGAGTCCGTCGTCGCCGCCCACCTGGTCGCCGCGAAGACCGGCTCGACCGACCTCGTCGCCTCCGCGAACGCCTCCTACGTCCACGGCATGGGCCTGGTCCTGATGGTGTGCGGGATCGCCGCGCTCGCCACCGCGCTGCTGGCCGCCGCGCTCCTGCCGAACACCCCGACCGAGCGCCGCACCGAAGGGAACGAGTCCCCGGCCGTGGCCCCCGCCACCGTCGATGCCGGACAATGACCGGCATGACGGCCGCACATCCTCCCCTCTCCCCCGCCGACACCCCCCGGCTCGGCCTGCGCGAGCGCAAGAAGGCCAAGACCCGCGAGGCGATCCGCACCGCGATGTACGCGCTGGTCGCGGAGCAGGGGTACGACGCGACGACGATCGAGCAGATCGCGGAGCGGGCCGAGGTGTCGCCGTCCACGGTCTACCGGTACTTCCCGACCAAGGAGGACATCGTCCTCACGGACGAGTACGACCCGCTGATCATGGAGGAGCTCCGGGCGCGGCCCGCCGACGAGCCGTGGCCGGACTCCCTCCGCCATGTGATGCACCGGGCGATCAGGATGGGCGCGAAGGACGACCCCGTGGTCTCCCGGCTGCGCACCCGGCTGATGGTCGAGGTGCCGGCGGTGCGCTCGCGGATGATGGACGGCATGTCGAGCACCGGCCGCATGCTCCGGCGGGCCATCGGCGAGCGCACCGGCCTCGACCCGGACAGCCTGGAGGTACGGGTCTACGCGATGTCCATCGTCGGCGGGCTGATGGAGACCTCGATGTACTGGGCGGAGCAGGAGCACGAGCCCGACTTCGACGACCTGGTCGACCGCGCCCTGAACGTCATCGAGCACGGCCTGCCCCCGGAAAACCACTGAGGTCAGGGCCCTCGCCCGTGCGATCCTGACCAGGTGAACGCTCCCGAGATCCAGGTCGAAGTCGCCCCCGGGCTGGCCCTGTTCGTCCCGCACGCCCGCCGCGTGGGCGTCCACCCCCTCGGCGTCGACGGCGTCTCGACCCTCGGCCACGTCATCGAGTCCCTCGGCGTCCCGCTCACCGAGGTCGGCGCCCTGGTGGTGGACGGCCGGGAGGTCCCGCCGGGCCACATCCCGGCGCACGGCGAGTCGGTGGCCGTACACCCGGTACAGCGCCCGCAGCGGGTCCCCGGGGCTCCGCTCCGCTTCCTCCTCGACGTCCACCTCGGCACCCTCGCCCGCCGGCTCCGCCTCCTCGGCGTGGACACGGCGTACGAGTCGACGGACATCGGCGACCCGGCCCTCGCCGCCCGCTCGGCGGCCGAGAAACGCGTGCTGCTCAGCCGCGACCGGGGCCTGCTGCGCCGCCGCGAACTCTGGGCGGGCGCGTACGTCTACAGCACCAGCCCCGACGACCAGCTGCACGACGTCCTCGACCGGTTCGCCCCCGGCCTGCGCCCCTGGACCCGCTGCACGGCCTGCAACGGCCTGCTGAAGGAGGCGACGAAGGACGAGGTGGCGGACCAGCTGAAGGGCGGGACCCAGAAGTCGTACGACGTCTTCGCGCAGTGCGCGGAGTGCGGCCGGGCGTACTGGAAGGGCGCGCACCACGAGCAGCTGGAGGCCATCGTGGCACGCGCCCTCGCCGAGTTCGCCTGAACCGGCCCCGGTCCGGGGTCAGTTGCGGCCCAGCGCCCGGTACTCCCAGCCGGCCGCGCGCCACTGGGCGGGGTCGAGGGCGTGCCGGCCGTCCACGACCCGGCGCCGGCTCACCACGGCACCCATCGCCTCCGGGTCGATCTCCCGGAACTGCGTCCACTCGGTGAGCAGGACCACGACATCGGCGTCCGCGGCGGCCTGCAGCGCGTCCGTCCCGTACGCCAGCTCGGGGTGGACGCGGCGGGCGTTGTCCATCGCCACCGGGTCGTAGACCGTCACCTGCGCGCCGGCCCGGTGCAGGGTGGCGGCGACGTCCAGCGCCGGGGCGTCCCGGATGTCGTCGGAGTTGGGCTTGAAGGCCGCCCCGAGCGCGGCCACCTTCGTGCCGGCGAGTTCGCCGCCGACCAGCTCGCGGACCAGGTCCACGGTACGGGCCCGGCGGCGCTGGTTGATCGCGTCCACCTCGCGCAGGAAGGCGACCGCCTGGGAGACGTCCAGTTCCTCGGCGCGGTGGATGAACGCCCTGATGTCCTTGGGCAGGCAGCCGCCGCCGAAGCCCAGTCCCGGCTTCAGGAACCGGCCGCCGATCCGGTCGTCGTAGGCCAGCGCCTCCGCCAGCCGGTGCACGTCGGCGCCGGTGGCCTCGCAGACCTCCGCCATGGCGTTGATGTACGAGATCTTCGTGGCGAGGAAGGAGTTGGCGGCGACCTTGACCAGTTCGGCGGTCGGCAGGTCGGCGACCACCACCGGGGTGCCCTGGGCGATGACCGGGGCGAACGCGGCGCGCAGCTGCTGCTCCGCCCACGCGGACTCGGTGCCGAACACCAGCCGGTCGGGGTGCAGGGTGTCCTCCACCGCGAAGCCCTCGCGCAGGAACTCCGGGTTCCAGGCCAGCTCCACGGCGTCCCCGGCCGGGGCGGTGGTGCGGACCAGCTCCGCGAGGCGGGCCGCGGTGCCCACCGGCACCGTCGACTTCCCGACCACCAGGGCCCGGCGGTGCAGGTGCCGGGCCAGCTCGGTCACCGCGCCCTCCACGTAGCGCAGGTCCGCGGCGTAGGAACCGGGCTGCTGCGGGGTGCCCACGCAGATGAAGTGGATGTCGCCGAACTCCGCGGCCTCCGCGAGGCTCGTCGTGAAGTGCAGCCGGCCTGACTCCTGGGCCTTGACCAGGAGTTCGGGCAGCCCTGGCTCGAAGAACGGTACCTGCCCGGCTCTCAGCAGCTCGATCTTGCCGGGATCGACGTCGACGCCGAGCACCTCGTAGCCGAGCTCCGCCATGCACACGGCGTGCGTGGCGCCCAGGTAGCCGGTGCCGATGACGGTGAGACGGGGCGCGTGGGTGCTGTCGGGAAGAGTGTCCATGATGCCTCCGAGGGGATGTCCGAGCGGAAAGCGCGCATGCCGAGGACGCGCGTGGGTGAGGTGGGGGAAGGAAGGGGACTGCGCCGCGGGGGCCCGGGTGCGGACCGGGCCCCTCGCCGTCAGGAGGAACAGGCGACGTTGGCGAGGCCCTTCGCCGCGTCGCTGACCTTGTTGTCGCAGGTGACCTTGTTGTTCTCGACGGGCGCGAAGTGGAAGCCGTAGCCGGGGCCGTCCACCTGGGCGGTGTTGGCCTGGAACACGTTTCCGGTGCCCCAGCCGTCGAGGATCTGGTGGGTCTGGAAGCCGTCCTCACGGGAGTGACGGCCGGTGTTGCCCTTGATCAGCCAGTTGTTTCCCTTGACGTCGACCCAGGAGTCGTTGTGACCTCCGCTGAGGTCGGCGCCGTCGAAGGTGTTGCCCAGGAGAGAGCCCCCCGTGGTGCCCTCCTTGATGTCGACGGACTCCGCGGTGGTGTCGCTGACGTGGTTGCCGCGGATCACGTTGTCGTCGCTCTTGTCGGGCTTGCAGTCGGTGACGGTGCACCAGTTGGACTCGGCGGACCCGACGTAGATCCCCTCGCCGAACTGCTCCTTGCGCTTGCCCGTGGCGCGGACGGTGTTGCCCTCGACGACGTTGCCGGAGCTGAAGTCGCGCAGGTGGATGCCCTCGTCGCCGATGTTCTCGACGGTCAGGCCCTGGATGACGGTGCCCTGGACCTGGTCGGCCATGACCCCCTTCTGGGCGTTGCGCACGGTGAAGCCGATCAGCCGCCAGTGGCTGGCGCCGTCCAGGTGGAAGGCGTAGCCGCCGTCGACGTCCCCGGCGTCGATCACCGCGCCGGGGCCGCCGCACAGGAAGATCGGCCGGTCCGCCGTGCCGGGGGTGGCGGCGGTGAAGCGGTCCGAGTAGACCCCGTCCGCCATCTTGATGACGTCACCGGGCTGCGCCTGGTCCAGCGCGTCCTTCAGGGACTTGGCGTCGCTGACGGTGACGGTGGAGGCCGGGCACTTCACCGGCCCGGCGGCCAGGGCCGCGGCCGAGCCGGTCGCGGTGGGCGTGGCCGGCCCGTCGGTGGCCGTCGTGCCGCTCGGTGCCGGGTCGGAGGCCGTGGCGCCGGGATCACCGGGGTCGCCGGTGTCGTCCCCGTCGTCCGTGGGTTCGGCGACCGGGATGGTGGGGCCGGCGGTGGGACCGGCGCCGTACACGACGGGCCGGTCGTCGCCCGCGGAGACGCCGGCCACGATCAGCGCCAGCACCGAGATCACCAGGGCGGCCGAGGCCACCCACAGCGGCGGCCCGCCGGAGAGCCAGATCCGGCGCAGCCGCTCCACGGCGGGCTCACCCGCCGCAGAGCCACCGCCGTCGCCCGGCCCGTTGTCGGCCGGCCCGTTGCCACCCGGCCCGTTGCCGGCCGGAGCGCCGTCACCGGGCGGTGCTGCCGGGGCGTCGTCGCTCATTCGCTCATCACCGGCTCCCGTCGGCGGCCCGCCACGGCGATCTCGTCCGGCGGCGGGGCCGGCAGCGGCGCCTTGTCGGAGTACGGGTGGACGATGACGGCGCCCCGCCCGTTCGCCCGGCGCCTGCGCCGGCCCATGGCGGCCGAGAACAGGATGAGGAGCAGGATGCCCGTCCACAGCAGGGTCATCGGGCTCGCGTAGTGCTTGACCTTGACCCAGAAGGAGCTGGTGTCGTACCAGGCGAAGGTCTGGTTCTCCTTGATGTCGGCACCGCCGTGCGAGCGGCTGGAGTCCAGCGCGCTGGGGCCGACCCCGCCGATCACGTTGTAGGAGACCGTCGTGCCGTCCACGCCGCCGACCAGGCTGACCCCGTGGTTGGTGGCGTCCTGGACGGTGTTGCCGCGTATCTCGGCGGCCGAGTCGCGCACGTACACGCCGGTTTCCGGCCCGTCGATGATGTTGCCGGTGACGGTGGCACCGGTGACCCCGTCGCGTACCGAGATGCCCTGCCGGTTCTGGCCGGTCAGGCGGTTGCCGGTGATGGAGACCTTGTCCGCGGCGAGGCGGGCCACGATGCCCATGTCACCGCCCTCGATGCGGTTGTTCTGCACGCCGACGTCGAAGCCGCCGAGCACCTCGACGCCGTAGCGGCCGTTGTCCTTGGCCACGCTGTTGGCGACCGAGTTGGAGCCGTAGCTGTCGACGGCCTGCCCGGAGGCGGAGGGCCCCTCGGCGAGCGGCCTGCCGCTGAGCGTGTAGCCGTTGCCGCCGTTGCCCTCGGCGGTGGAGCCGCTGACCCGCACCTGCTGGGTGGCCCGGGAGAGGATGAAGCCGTCGCCGCCGTTGTCCTTGGCGACCGTGCGCTGCACGAGCGAGCTGGAGACGAACCGGTGCATGACCACCCCGTCCTCCAGGCTGTTCTCCACGGTCGTGTCGCTGATCTCGATCCCGGTCGCGCTGGAGATGAAGATCCCGAAGGCGTTGCCGGTGATGGTCGAGTGGGTGATCGACCCGGAGACGTAGGAGAGGCCGCCGGTGGAGAACCGGGCGTCGGGAGTGGTCAGTTCGCCCGACGGCATGGCCGTGACGTCACCGCTGGTGGTGTTCTGGTCGCCCGAGCCGTCCTGCGCGCGGGCCCGCTCGCGTGCGGTCTTGCCGTGCACCTGGCCGGTGTCCTCCAGCGAGCCGGTGTTCGGCCGGTCGGTGCCGGTGAGGCTGAGTCCGCCGGTGCGGCCGCTCCAGAACCCGAGGTTCGCGAGTTTGGCGTGGGTCATCTCGAACTGGCCGCCGATGGTACGGATGTAGGCGCGGCCGTCCCGGACGTCGCTGTCGGCCTTGTTGGCCTGCGGGTCCCAGCTGGTGATGGTGAGCGGCGCCTGGGAGGTGCCCTGGAGGGTGAGTTCGCCGCCGAAGGAGACGATGGAGACGAAGCCGGTGCGGTTGCTGGCCATCCGCAGGGTGAGGCCGCCCGGGTTGGACAGCTTCAGCTTGGCGCCGACGTTGAGGTAGATGTTCTCGGTCAGCAGGTACGAGCCGTCCTTGCGCCGCACGAAGGTCTGCGGGGCGAGTTTCAGCAGGTCGGCGATGGTGTAGGGGTTGCTGCGATCGGTGAGTACCAGGGTGTACCCGTTGTCGGTGTCCAGCCGGTACGGCACGGTCCACTTGGTGGACTGCAGGGGCGCCACCGAGGTGAACGCCCGTACCTGGTTGAGCCGGTGGTCCTCGTCGGCGACCAGCGCGGCCTGGGTCTCCGCGTCCTCGGCGGCCAGTTTCTGCTTCTTGTCGCCGTCCCCGTCGGCGTGGGCCGTGGCCGAGCTGCCCAGCAGCAGCGTCGCCGCCACCGCGAAGGCGCCCAGCAGGGCCGCCGTTCTGGCACCGGCCCGGCGCAGCCGGGTGCCGGGGCCGGGTCTTCTCTTCGTCCTGGGACACGTCATGAGGGGGGTGGTGGTCATGGCGTCAGATCACCTCGGGCTGGAGGGCGGAGTGGCTCTGGCCGCCGGCGGATCCGGAGAGCGTGGCGGCGCTCTGGCCCTCGCCCCCGATGCTGGTGCTGCTGCGGGTGAGCCAGCCCTGCTTGTTCATGGTGACGAAGGCGTACAGCTTGATCGGCAGCGAGATCATGATGACCACGAGGGCCGTCAGGGGCAGCAGGAAGATCTCCTGCGGGTGCCTGCGCAGGTGCGAGTAGCCGCGGACGGCCCGGCCCAGCAGCAGCCAGATCAGGGTGAGGACGATGCCGCGCGGGCTGAAGTCCAGCCGGCTCAGCAGCAGGTAGCCGAGGGCCATGCCCATGGTGACCGGGGTCAGCAGGATCTGCAGCACGGTGATCTTGGTGACCAGCGGGACCCGCCACAGCCAGCCCTTGTAGAGCGCGGTGAGGTAGCACCGGTAGGAGTTGCGGCTCCACCGGACGCGCTGCTTCACGAAGGCCCGGAAGGACGACGGGAACATCGAGATGGCCCGCGCGGAGGACTGGTGCACGGTCTTGTAGCCCGAGGCCAGCACCAGCCAGGTCAGCCGGCCGTCGTCGCCCGCCACACAGCGGCGGCCGAGGAAGAACTCGTTCTCCAGGTTCTCCAGCACCGGCAGCACCGCGGCACGTCGGTAGGCGGCGGTACGGCCGGACAGGCAGGCCACCGCACCGGCCCGGCCCATGGCCGGGACGTAGTCGTAGTAACGGAGGTTGACCAGCCAGTCGGCGATGCGGCGCCAGACGCTGGTGGTGCGCTGGTAGACGTTCTGCTGGGTGCCCACGCCGCCGACCGTCGGGTCCTCGAACGGCATCTGCACGGCGTCGAGCAGACCCGGCTCCCAGCGGGTGTCGGAGTCCACCAGGACGAGGAGCTCACTGGTGGCGGCGCGTATGCCGACCCCCAGGGCGGAACGTTTCCCCCTGTGCTCGAAGGCGAGCACCCGGACCCGCGGGTCCTCCACCAGCGACAGCCGGTGCAGTACCTCGTGGTCCTTGATGTCAGGAACGATGATGATCTCGGCCGGATCCTGGGCGAGCCAGGTCTCCAGGCACTCCAGCAGGATCTCGGGGTCTTCCCGGTAGGCCGGGACCACGACGGACACACTGGTACGGAAGTTGTTGACGACCGGCTTGGCGAACCGCGAGAGCACCGCCCGGTACAGCCAGAGCGCCCAGACGAAGAGTCCGGCAAGCCCCAGCGGCATCAGCTCCCGCCACGAAGTTTCCCCCACAGCCTCGACGATCCACGACCAGACCTGGTCGAAGAACTCGGACAAAGTTGCGCTCTCCCCCCACATAACACGACTGCCACGGCCCGAAATAAGACAGAACCGGGCACTGCTCCAGCGATGCTAGGGGCTCTCGGGTGAACGGCGATCACACAGAGCACAAACTTCGCTCACAGAGTCTTCACGCCTATCCCGCCCCACCCGTGACGGTGTGTCACACCTGTCACGGCATGAGCTGGATCTTATGAGGGTGATGTGAAGACCGTGAACTCTTCCGATAAATGGCATGTTTCAACGCAACGAGCGGAAAGCGCGCTCTATTCGAACATGCGCCCACTAGGGACCCCCACTGGAGCGCCCCGTCAGGGGCGCGGGGAACTGCGCGGCCCGCCCCCACGCACCCGCACCGGACCACCGCCCTCTGCCACTCAGCCCCCGAGTGCCGCCCGCAGCCGCTCCAGGTCGGTGGTCGGCGCGTCACACGTGAAATTGCGGCACACGTACGCGGCCGCCTCCCCGCCGACCAGCGGCCGCCCCCCGAGCAGCGGGAACTCGTCACTCCCCTGAGTCCCGACCGCCACGACCGCACCGGGCGCGGTACCCAGCAGCGCCGTGCGGTGCAAGGCGGCCGTGCGGGGGTCCGTGGCCGGCCCCACGACCGCCACCTCGCGCGGACCGTCGAGCAGCGCCTCGGCGACCGCGAGCCCCCACCCGATGAAGCGCGGCACGCGCGGTCCGAGCGTGCCGACGATCCCCAACGCCCTTTCCGCGGCGGTGCGATGAGGTTCGGACCCGGTGTGGGCCGCATAGCCGAGCAGGGCGCCGGCCGCGGCGGTCCAGCCGGAGGGCGTGGCGTTGTCGGTCGGGTCCTGCGGCCGGCGGATCAGCTGCTCGGCGTCGGCGGCCGTGTCGTAGAGGGCGCCGCTCTCCGGACTCTCCTGGTCGGTGAAGCGGGCCAGGACATGGCCGAGGAGGAGCCCGGCGAACTCCAGCCAGACGCCCTCGCCGGTCACGGAGGCGAGCGCGAGGAAGCCCTCGGCGACGTCGCCGTAGTCCTCCAGCACGCCGGCGTTGGCGCCGACCCTGCCGTCCTTGCTGGTGCGGGCGATCCGCGCATGGTCGTCGAGATGGAGCCGTACGAGGAGATCGGCGGCGCCGACGGCGGCCTCGACCAGGTCGGGGCGGTCGAAGTAGGCGCCGGTCTCGGCGAGTGCGGCGACGGCGAGGCCGTTCCAGGCGGCGACGACCTTGTCGTCACGGCCCGGGGCCGGGCGGCCGGCCCGGGCGGCCAGCAGCCGCTGCTTGACGGCCTCGACCCGCGCGGCGTCGAACACGCCTTCCTGCTGCGGGAGTTGAAGAACCGACTGGCCGTGCTCGAAGGTGCCCTCCGCGGTGACCCCGAAGTACTGGGCGGCCAGGTCCGCGTCCTCCTCCCCCAGGACCTCGCGGAGCTGTGCGGGCGTCCACGCGTAGTACGCGCCCTCGACGTGCCGCCCGCTCCCGTCGTCGCTGTCGGCGTCCAGCGCGGAGGCGAACCCGCCCTCGGCGGTGCGCAGTTCGCGGACCATGAAGTCGGCGGTCTCCAGGGCGACCCGGCGGGCCAGCTCGGACCCGGTGGCCCGCCACAGGTGGGCGTACACCCGGCACAGCAGGGCGTTGTCGTAGAGCATCTTCTCGAAGTGCGGCACGACCCAGTCGCGGTCGACGGAGTAACGGGCGAAGCCGCCGCCGAGCTGGTCGTAGAGGCCGCCGCGGGCCATCCGCTCACAGGTGTCCACGGCCATCTGCAGCGCACCTTCGGAACCGGTCCGGGCGTGGTGCCGCAGCAGGAACTCGATGACCATGGACGGCGGGAACTTGGGGGCGCCGCCGAACCCGCCGCGCTGCGGGTCGTACTCGCGGGTGAGCCCGAGCAGCGCCTGGGCGAGCTCCCCCTCACCGGGCGGCCGGCCGCCCTGGTGCCCGAGCTCCCGCTGGGCCAGATCACGGACGATCTTCCCGGCGACCTCGGCGACCTCCTCCCGCCGGTCGGCCCACGCGGCCCGGACCCCCTCCAGCACCTGCCGGAACGAGGGCATCCCGTGGCGGGGGGCGGGCGGGAAGTACGTGCCGAAGTAGAAGGGTTCGGCGTCCGGAGTGAGAAACACGGTCATGGGCCAGCCACCCTGCCCGGTGGCGGCCTGCACGGCCTCCATGTAGACGGCATCGACATCCGGCCGCTCCTCGCGGTCGACCTTGATGTTGACGAAGTGCTCGTTGAGGTAGCCGGCGGTTGCCTCGTCCTCGAAGGACTCGTGGGCCATCACATGGCACCAGTGGCAGGAGCTGTACCCGACGCTCAGCAGCACGGGCTTGTTCGCGGTCCGCGCGGCCTCGAAGGCTTCGGCCGACCAGGGCCACCAGTCGACGGGGTTGTAGGCGTGCTGGAGAAGGTACGGGGACGTCTCATGGGCCAGTCGGTTCACCCTCCAACTCTCCCACGGCCTCGGGAGCCGCGTAGAAGCGCAGATTCACCCGGCGTGCCCCTTCGGGGACGGCGTCGTCGGGGTGGCCGTAGCGGTCGAGGAGTTCGTGGTAGGCGCGTACGAAGTCGTGGAGGTCGCTCTTCGTCATCCAGGTACCGGTGCGCTGCACCTGGGCCCACCCCTGCGGGCCGCGGTACTCCTCGTGGGCGCGGCGGAAGAGCCTGGTGTCGACCTCGATCCTGAGGAGGGCGAGGTGCTCGGCCGCCGCGTACTCCTCGGCCGTCATGGTGGCCGGGTCG
This sequence comes from Streptomyces sp. NPDC047061, assembly GCF_040643955.1. Classification (NCBI taxonomy): domain Bacteria; kingdom Bacillati; phylum Actinomycetota; class Actinomycetes; order Kitasatosporales; family Streptomycetaceae; genus Streptomyces; species Streptomyces sp. NPDC047061. The sequence goes on along the minus strand of NZ_JBEYVI010000050.1, from coordinate 56,707 downwards.
GGTGTGGTGTGGCTGAAGGGCAGGCTCCGCCACCAGCGCTCCCGGCCGCCCGACTTCTCCGGGATCTCCTCGATGAGCTTCTGCTCGGCGAGTTTGCGCAGGTGGTAGCTGGTGGTGCCGGAGCTCTCCCCGAGCTCGCGGGCGAGCACGGTGGAGTTGGCCTCGCCGTGCCGGCCGAGGTAGTCGAGGATCCGGCGGCGCAGGGGGTTGCCGAGGGACTTGTAGAGGGCGGTGCGCTCCAGGCTGGTCATCTCGGCGGGGGCGGCTGGTGTCTCGGCGGGGGCTGCGGGCTCTGCGGCGGGGGCAGCGGGCGCCTCGGCGGGGGCTGCGGGCTCGGGTGCTCCGGCCGTCCGGGGTGTGCCGTCGGTCATGCGGCCACGGTAGCCCCGGCCGCCGGGAACCCTGAGACAACCCTGACGCTCCCCGAACCTTCCCCGACCCTTCCCCGATGTCTGCCGAATTTTCTTTGCAGAATTTTCTCTGCGGTCTAGCGTGGGGGCATGGCGGAGGAGCCGGGCGATTCACAGGTTCCACAGCCACGGATCCGGAACAAGGCGAGGGGGATCAGGTGTTGAACCGTTTAACGGCGATGCGGACCCGAAGGACGAAGCGGATGAGGCGGCTGAAGCGGTGGGCACTGATCCTTCTCGGATCGTCCGCCGTGCTGCTCGTGCCGTGGATGGTGGTGCTGGCGCTGACGCTGCCCACCAAGACCGAGGTCCACAACTGGGCGGTGGCCTGGATCGGGCTGGACGTCCTGATGGCGGCGGGATGCGCGGCGACGGCCGTGCTGGGGTTGCGGGGCGATGCGCGAGCCCGCCTCACCGCGTCGGCGACGGCATCGGTCGCCGTTCTGGACGCATGGTTCGACATAACGACGTCGGCGGTGGGCACGGAGCTGCTGGAGGCGCTGGCGAGCGCCGTGGCGGAGGCGGGGCTGGCGGCGGCCTGCGTGTACCTGGCTCTGTCGAAGGGGTGGGGGCGGATGTCCGCGCACCCCGGCGGGGCCGCCCGGTAGTTCGTCGCCGCCGTCGCCGATCCGGACGCCGTCATGACCGCTCGATCTTCACGGCGGTGCCGTAGAGGACGTAGGCGTCCGAGAAGCCCGAGGCAGGGCTCACCGCGAGGCGGACCCCGATGACCGCGTCCGCGCCTTCGATCACGGCGTTGCGGGCGAGCGCGTTCAGGGCTTCCTCCATCTCGTTCCTCCTCATCCAGACGAACCAGGCGCGGACGATGCGATACCCGGCCAGTGGAAGGGTGTCCGTCGTGTAGAGCTGGATCTGCCGCCCGGGTCCGGGCGCGTTCTGTGCCATACGTCACCGTCCTCGATCCGAGTGCCGGGCGGATGCGGTCGTGAGGCGGTTGGAGAGCCCGTCGAAGCCTCGGCCGGGCCGCGCTCCCGACGGTCCGCGCCCGCCGACTTCCGCGACGGGTATTCCCTCGCTCTGTGCGGGTCATGTCATCGAGGGTCATGTCGTCCAGGGTTGTGTTGTCCAGGGCCGTCTCGTCGGCCGAGGGAGCCGGAGCCCCGCTGCCGTCCGCGTGCCGACGCGAGGACCTCCGGTGCACGAAGGGACCGCCACCGAACCCTCACCGATCGCCTGATCGCCGCCCCCTCGCCATCACGACCCTTCGCAAGGACACTTGTAGACAAAGGAGTTGCCGCTGGAGGGGGACGGGACATGCGGGACGCCCATCGGGCGGAAGCCGATCGGCTGCTGGTGCGGGCCGTGGAGGAGGAGGTCCGCCGTTCGGGCGGCCGCGTCGACGGACAGGTGCTGCTGTCCCGCGCGCGCGGCGGGCTGGAGGAGATGGAGCGGACGGCCGCCGAGGAGTACGCGGCGTACACCCTGGCCCTCGACGAGACGGAGGCGGGCCGGCCGAGCTTCGGCCGCCGCTACGCCAAGGAGGGCTCCGGAACTCCCCTGCTGGTCGCGGCCGTCGCGGCGGTCGCCGCCACCGTCGCCGACCTCTCCCTGGGCACCGGGGCGGCCACGGCCCTGGGCGCGGGCGTGGCCGCAGGAGTGATCGGTGCGGCCGCCACGGTCGTCAAGGTCGCCGGTTCGCATCTGCCGGCCGCTCATCACCACGCCGGCGCGGCCGGTCAGCCCGGCGGTCCCGAGCAGCTGCGGCTGCAGTGGCTGACCGCGCTGGAGGTGCGGGGCATCCGGCCGTTCCTCGATCAGCAGCGGGTGCTCAGCGCCTCCACGGGGCCGAAGAAGCAGGGTCCCGGGCTGCGCGGCGCGGACAAGAGCGCGGCGGCCCGCAGGCGTACGGTGCTGCAGCAGTCGTTCGGTCAACTGCCGTCTCCGGACGGAATGTTCGCCGGCCGGCAGCAGGAGCTGGCGCGGATCCGGCAGTGGGCGCAGGCGGCCCGGGCGGCCACGGAGACCCGTCCGACGGTCGTGGTGCTGCACGGGGAGCCGGGCTCCGGCCGTACCGCCCTCGCGGTCCGGGCCACCCACGAGCTGAGGGACCTCTTCCGGGGTGCGGTCGTGGTGGATCTGCGGGGTGCCAGCCAGGAGGAGCCGCCGCTGTCCACGCGGGACGCCCTGCTGCATCTGCTCAACCGGCTGGGCGCCCCGCGTGAGCAGCTGCTGTTCCGTGAGCGTTCCTCCGCCGACCAGCAGGTGAAGCGGCTGAGCGAGCTGTACCACCAGCACCTGACGGGTCTTCCGGTGACGATCGTGCTGGACGACGCCTCGGACCCCGAGCAGGTGCGCATGCTGGTGCCGGAGCGTTCCGACAGCCTGGTCCTGGTCACCGCCCGGGACCAGCTCGACCTCCCCGCCGACCTGCCGGCCTGGGTGCACCGGCTGCCGGTCACGGCGCTGGACGCGGCCGGCGCGGAGGAGCTGCTGGACGCGGCGGCCCAGGACACGTCGGGGCCGTACGACGCGCAGTCCGCGGACCGGATCCGGGAGTTGTGCGGCGGGCTGCCGCTGGCGCTGCGGGTGGCGGGTTCGTCGCTGGGCTCGCGTTCGCCGCTGCAGCTCGCCACCGACCTGGGCGCGTACGGTCCGGTCGGGCCCGTGGAGCGGGTGTTGTGGCTGCGGTACACCGACCAGTCGGAGACCGGGCGCCGGCTGCTGAGAAGGCTGGCGCTGGCGGGCCGGGCCTCGCTGGGCGTGGCGGCCGCGGCCGCGCTGCTGGGCGCGGACGAGGCGGAGGCGACCCGTCACCTGGTCACGCTCGCCCAGGCCGGTCTGATCGACCATGTCCGCGGCAGCCGGTACCGCCTGCACGACCTGGTCCGCTCCTTCGCCCAGTCCCGTCTCCTGGACGAGGAGACCCCGGCCGACCGCACGGCGGCGCAGCAGCGGCTGATCGTGAACTACGCGGAGCTCGCCGACTCGGTGCTGCGCCTGGTCGACGGGAACATGTCGACCCGCTCGGACCGGTTCAGCCCGCACGGCTTCACCTCCCTCGACGAGGCGCTGCGCTGGCTGGACGACGAGTCGAGCTTCATCACGGCCGCCCTGCGGCATGCGGAGGGCGTCGACCAGGCGGCCGTGCAGAACCTGCTGGGCGCGTTGTGCGACTACTGCCTGCTGCGCGGCGACCTCTACCGGCTCGGTGAGATCAGCGAGTTGGCGCAAGCGGTCGACCAGGGTCTCCTTGTCCGCTCGGTGCAGTGGCGTACCGGTATCGCGGCCCGTCAGCTGGGCGAGCTGGACAAGGCCCGCACCACCCTCACCTCCGTCGTCGACCTCTACCTGGAGGCGCATCACGACGCCGGCGCGGCCCGTGCGCTGTGCTCGCTCGGGATCACCCTGCACCACCAGGGCCACCTCACCGAGGCGGCGGCCAAGCTCCAGGAGGCCCTGGACCTGCAGGCTCCGCCCGAGCTGGCCACCGACCGGGCGTGGACGATGCACGCGCTGGCGGCGGTGCAGCGCGACCGAGCCCGGCTGTCGGAGGCCCTCGACCTGCTCAGCCGCTCGCTCGTCCTGCACCGGGAGGGCGGTTCGGTGCACGGCGAGGCCTGGGCGCACTTCCAGCTCGGCCAGCTGGCGCTGCGCATGGGCGACGTACCGCGGGCGGAGCGGGAACTGCGGGCCGCGCTGGACCGCTACGGCCGTACCCGCGACGCCCGTGGCGAGGCCTGGGCACTGACCCAGCTGGCCCGGGCCCGACTGGTGGACGGCGACCCGTCCCCAGCGGTCGACGGCCTCCGTCAGGCGGCGTCCCGGCACCGCGAGAACGAGGACGCGCGCGGCGAGGCCTGGACGGTCTACTACCTGGGCCAGGCCCTGGAGGAGACCGGCAACCTCGACCTGGCGGTCCGCGAGCTGGAGCGCTCGCGCACGATGTTCTCCCGTATGCGGGACGTGTACGGCCTGGCCTGCGCCCGCCATCACTCGGCCCGCGTCACCCGCGACCAGCGGGCGGCCCAGACCGGCTCACTGCGCAACTCGGGCTTCGCCCGCCAGCTCCTCGTCGACGCCCGCGCCGACTTCCAGCGCATCGGTGTCGTCCACGGCGAGGCCTGGACCTGTCTGGAGCTGGCCGTCGTCGACGCCGGCAACACCCGCACCCAGCAGGCCCTCGCGCTGTGCGACGAGGCGGTCGCCCTGTTCACGTCGTACGGCGACCGGCGCGGTGAGGACTGGGCCCGCTTCCTGCGCTGCACCCTGCTCCCCTACGCCGCGCCCGGCGGTGTGGAGGTGGGCACCGCCGTCGCCCAGGAGGACCTGGCCCAGCTGGCCCGCACCGCGCACCCGCTGCGCGACGAGAAGCTGGCCGAGTACGTCACGGCGTACGGGCTGCTCCTGGACCGCGGGGTGCATCTGGAGTCGGGCTGGCAGGCGTGGCGTCTGGGCATGGTGCCCAGCCGGCACGCCCGTGAGGTGATGGGCGTGCCGGTGCCGGCCGCGGCGTGACGCCGGTCAGCCCTTGCGGTCGGCCTGTGCGGTCAGCTTTTGCGGTCGGCCGGCGCCGCGGAGTCCGCCCCGCCCGGGGCGGACTCCTTGAAGTCGACCTTCTGCATGTGCTTGTTCATGGACTTCATCAGGCCCCAGACGGCCACGGCCATCACCGCGAAGACGATGAAGCCGAGGACTCCGGGGGTGACCTTGTTCTCGTCGACCTCCTTGGCGAGGGGGACGAGGTGCGTCAGTGCCAGGCTTGCGCTCATGTCAGGCATTGTCGCGGATGCCCGCAAAGAGGTCGTCCTCGGGGAGGGAAGTATCGACGAGGGACTTCGCGAGCTCGTACTCCTCGGTCGGCCAGACCTCCTTCTGGAGGTCCATCGGCACCTTGAACCAGCCGCCGTCCGGGTCGATCTGCGTGGCGTGCGCGATCAGCGCCTTGTCACGGATCTCGAAGAAGTCCGCGCACGGGATGTGCGTGGTCAGGGTGCGCTCGGTGCGCTCGAACTCGTTCCACCGCTTCAGCCAGTCCCCGTACGGCGACTCCAGGCCGCGCTCCAGCATGGCGTTGTGCAGGGCCTCGGTGCGCGGGCGGTTGAAGCCCTGGTTGTAGTACAGCTTCTGCGGCTGGAAGACCGGCCCGAACTCGGCCTCGGGGTACTTCTCGGCGTCCGCGGCGCCCTCGAAGGCCACCATCGAGATCTTGTGGGTCATGATGTGGTCGGGGTGCGGGTAGCCGCCGTTCTCGTCGTAGGTGGTGATCGCCTGCGGACGGAACGCGCGGATCTTGCGGACCAGCTCACCGGCCGCCTTGTCGACGTCCTCCAGGGCGAAGCAGCCCTCGGGCAGCGGCGGCAGCGGGTCGCCCTCGGGCAGACCGGAGTCGACGAAGCCGAGCCACTCCTGCTTGACGCCGAGGATCTCGCGGGCCTCGTCCATCTCCTTCTTGCGTACCTCGTGGATGTGCTCCTCGATGTACTTGTCGCCCTGCAGCTTGGGATTGAGGATGGAGCCGCGCTCCCCGCCCGTGCAGGTCACGACCAGCACGTCCACCCCCTCGGACACGTACTTCGCCATGGTGGCCGCGCCCTTGCTCGACTCGTCGTCGGGGTGGGCGTGGACGGCCATCAGTCGCAGCTGGTCAGTCAAGACTCAATCCTTGGTAAGTCGGCGCCCCGGTAGCTCGGGGGCAATCGGCGGCTTCTATAGTGACCGAATCGGGGGGCGAATAATTCCGGGGTCCGGAGGACGATCATGAGTACCGCGAGCACGCGCCTGCCCGAGGGCCGTTACGGCACTTCCTCGGACGAGCGCGCCGACCGCAGACTCAAGGTCGCCGGTGCGGTCCTCGGCGCACTGCTGCTGGTCCTGGTCGGCTACTGGGCCTACCACTACGTCGTGCAGAACAAGATCAGCGCCCAGGTCGTCACCTTCGACGCCTCGGACAACGCGGTCAAGGTACATCTGGAGGTCCACAAGGACTCCGGTGCCTCCGGCTACTGCACGCTGCGCTCCCAGGCGGCGGACGGCTCCGAGGTGGGCCGGGCGGACTTCCACTTCACCGGTTCCGCGTCCGAGATCGACAGGGTCGTCACGCTCCGTACGACGGCCCGGGGCACCACGGCGGAGCTGCTCGGCTGCCACGCCGACTGACGTCAGCCACAATACGTAGGCGCTGACCTGCGTTGACGTAATTCTGATGGCTTATGTCCTCCCCCTTCCGCCGTTGAATTGTTAGGCTCGTGGTTTCGCCCTTCCGTGAAGGAACATGCTTCTGGGTAGGGCGATGCTTTGTATTCCCAGTACCTACGAGGAGCACCTGTGACCCAGACCAGCGAGAACGTCACCTGGCTGACCCAGGAGGCGTACAACCAGCTCAAGGCCGAGCTGGAGTACCTGTCTGGTCCCGCGCGCGCTGAGGTCGTCGCCAAGATCGCGGCCGCGCGCGAGGAGGGCGACCTGCGCGAGAACGGCGGGTACCACGCGGCCAAGGAGGAGCAGGGCAAGCAGGAGCTCCGGGTGCGCCAGCTGACCCAGCTCCTGGAGACCGCCAAGGTCGGCGAGGCCCCGGCGTCCGCGGACGGCGCCGTCGCGCCCGGCATGGTGGTGACCATCGCCTTCGACGGTGACGAGGACGACACCATGACCTTCCTCCTCGCCTCCCGCGAGTACGCCAGCGCCGACATCGAGACCTACTCCCCGCAGTCGCCCCTGGGCACCGGGGTGATCGGCCACAAGGTGGGCGAGAACGCGGAGTACGAGCTGCCGAACGGCAAGAAGGCCTCGGTGAAGATCCTCAAGGCCGAGCCCTACTCGGGCTGACACGGACAAGCACAGGCCCCGGCGTCCGCGGGACGCCGGGGGCTCTGCCGTGCCGTGCGTCAGGCGGTGGCGGAGCGGTACTTGCGGACCGCCAGCGTCCGGAATATCGCGATGATCAGGACCGAGTAGATCAGTGACGCCCACACCGGGTGCTGCATCGGCCAGGCGCCCGACAGGGACTGGCCGGGGTTGCCGAAGAGCACCCGGCAGGCCTGCACGGTGGCGCTGAACGGGTTCCACTCGGCGATGTGCCGCAGCCACGGGGTCATGTGGCTGGTGTCCACGAACGCGTTCGAGATGAAGGTGACCGGGAACAGCCAGATCAGTCCGCTGGAGGTGGCCGCCTCGGGGGTGCGGACGGACATGCCGATCAGGGCGCCGATCCAGGTGAACGCGTAGCCGAGCAGGAGCAGCAGGGCGAAGGCGGCGAGGACCTTGCCGGCGTTGGTGTCGCCGTTCGTCCCGACGCGCCAGCCGACGATCAGGGCGACCACGGCGAGGACCACCAGGGTCAGCGCCGTCTGCACCAGGTCGGCGAGCGTGCGCCCGGTCAGCACCGCACCGCGTGCCATCGGCAGGGAGCGGAAGCGGTCGATGAGGCCCTTGTGCATGTCGTCGGCGATGCCGGCTCCGGAGCTGGCCGTCGCGAAGGTGACGGTCTGCGCGAAGATGCCGGCCATCAGGAAGTTCTTGTAGTCGGTGGCGCTGGTGCTGCCGCCGATCTGCATGGAACCGCCGAAGACGTAGGTGAACAGCACCACGAACATGATGGGCTGGATCAGCCCGTAGATGATCATCTCGGGGATCCGGGACATGCGGATCAGGTTGCGTTTCGCGACCACCATCGAGTCGCGGAACGACTGGGTCACTGCGTTGCCGGGGGCGGCCGGCACCCGCGCGGTGTCGCTGACGGCACTCACTTCACGGCCTCCTTGCGGGTGTTCTTCCTGGTCCCCTGCTTGGTCTCCCGCGCGCCGTTGTCCTCGGGTTTCTCCTCGGCCACGTGTCCGGTCAGGGACAGGAAGACGTCGTCGAGGGTGGGGCGGCGCAGGGCGATGTCGTCGATCTCGATGCCCCGGGAGTCCAGCTCGCGGATGACCTCGGCGAGCAGCTTGGCGCCGCCGGTGACGGGCACCGTGAGCCTGCGGGTGTGCTCCTCGACGGTGGTGTCGCCCTTGCCGAAGCCGCGCAGCACCTCCGCGGCGGTGCCGATGTGCTCGCGCTCGTGCACCACGACCTCGACGCGCTCGCCGCCGGTGCGGGCCTTGAGCTCGTCGGAGGTGCCCGTGGCGATGACCTTGCCGTGGTCGACGACCGCGATGTCGTGGGCGAGGTGGTCCGCCTCTTCCAGGTACTGGGTGGTGAGCAGCAGGGTCGTGCCGCCGGAGACCAGTTGCTGGATGACCTCCCACAGTTGCTGGCGGTTGCGGGGGTCGAGGCCGGTGGTCGGCTCGTCCATGAACATGACCGGCGGGGAGACGACGAGGGCGGCGGCGAGGTCGAGGCGGCGGCGCATGCCGCCGGAGTAGGTCTTGGTGGGGCGGTCGGCCGCGTCGGTGAGGTGGAACTGCTCCAGCAGCTCGACCGCGCGAGCCTTGGCCTGCTTGGCCCGCATCTGGTAGAGCTGGCCGACCATCTGCAGGTTCTCGCGGCCGGTGAGGTATTCGTCGACCGCGGCGAACTGTCCGGACAGGCCGATGGAGCGGCGTACGGCGTCAGGTTGCCTGAGCACGTCCATGCCCGCGACGACGGCCCGGCCGCTGTCGGGGCGGAGCAGGGTCGTCAGGCAGCGGACGGCTGTCGTCTTGCCCGCGCCGTTCGGCCCGAGCAGTCCGAGGACCGTGCCTTCGGGGACGTCGAGGTCGACGCCGTCCAAAGCCCTTACGTCACCGAAGGTCTTGACCAGGCCTTCGGCATAGATGGCGCCTGGCATATGGGTCTCCACGTCGTCGGGGATTCTGCGAGAAAGAGTAGATATGCGGCCCTCGGCCCGCCTATGGTTTTCCGCCGGCGCGACGGCAGGGATGGACGGGCGGTGGCGGGCAGCCTTGGCCACGCGACACACCATAACGCGATGTATCGCGTCCGTCGACGGATTTTCCCGAACGAGTGAATGAATGGTGACCGACCTGGACGTTCACCGCGGCGAGCGGAAGCCGGGGGCACCGTCGGCGGTACGGCCGCCCCGGCTGCCCCTGCCGCCCGGCCGTCTCTGCCGCCCCGCGGCCTCTCGCCCCCTCAGTCGATGACCGTGTAACCGGCCTCGCGCAGCGCCTGCTGGACCTCGACGCAGTGCTCCGGGCCCTTGGTCTCCAGGAGCAGCTCCACCTCCGCCTCGGTGAGCCCGAGCCGGGGGTCGGTCCGGACATGGCCCACGTCGAGGACGTTGGCGTCCGCCACCGACAGCACCCCGAGGAGCGTGGCGAGGGCGCCGGGACGGTCGGTCAGCCGCAGCCGTACGGCGAGGTAGCGGCCCTGCGCGGCCATGCCGTGCCGCAGGACGCGCTGCAGCAGCACCGGGTCGACGTTCCCGCCGGAGAGCACCGCGACGACGGGTCCGTGGAAGGCGCCGGGTTCGCCCAGCAGCGCCGCGACCGGGCTGGCCCCGGCCGGTTCCACGACCATCTTGGCCCGCTCCAGGCACAGCAGCAGCGCGGCGGAGAGCTGGTCCTCGCTGACCGTGCGGACCTCGTCGACCAGTTCCTCGACGATCGCGAACGGCACGTCACCGGGCCGTCCGACCTTGATGCCGTCGGCCATCGTCGCCGGGTTCGCCACCGTGACCGGGCGCCCGGCCGCCAGCGAGGGCGGGTACGCGGCCGCGCCCTCCGCCTGGACGCCGACGATCCGCACGTCCGGCCGGACCGCCTTCACGGCGACCGCGATCCCGGCCGCGAGACCACCGCCGCCGACACCGACGACGATCGTGCCGACCTCGGGGCACTGGTCCAGGATCTCCAGCCCGACCGTGCCCTGACCGGCGATGATGTCCGGGTGGTCGAAGGGGTGGATGAACACCGCCCCCGTCTCGGCCGCGTACTCCTCGGCGGCGGCCAGCGTCTCGTCGACCACCTGGCCGTGCAGCCGCACCTCCGCGCCGTAGTCGAGGGTGGCGCTGATCTTGGGCAGCGGGGCGCCCTTGGGCATGAACACCGTCGCGTGCACGCCCAGCAGCGACGAGGCCAGCGCCACACCCTGCGCGTGGTTCCCGGCGCTCGCGGCCACGACTCCGGCGGCGCGCTCCTCGGGCAGCAGCCCGGCGATCCGGACGTAGGCGCCGCGCAGCTTGAAGGAACCGGTCCGCTGAAGGTTCTCGCACTTGAGGTGCACCGGCGAGCCGACCAGCTGGGACAGATGCCTGCTGCTCTCCATCGCGGTCGCCCGCGCCACGCCCGTGAGCATCTTCTGGGCACCGCGTACATCGTCGAGGGTGACGGGGCGCAAGGAGTCAGCCGTGCTGTAGCTCATGACTCAAGTCTCGCAGTTCACAGGCCGAAGGCGCGGGTGTGACCAAGCTCCGAGACCGGTTTGCGCAGCGCCGGTACGGCTCGCCCCCTGTCCGCGTACTCTGTCCCCCACATCAGCACTCTTCATGAAGTGAGCTCCCCGCCATGCCCACAACACCTGAAATGTCGATGGACATGACGACCGTCGGTGACAGCGGTCTCCTCGACACGCTGCAGCACGAGGTGGCGGTGTTCGCCCGCCGTGCCGAACAGACCCGGCTGGGCGGTGTCGGGCAGGTGCGCAACTCCATGGACCGCGCCGCGTATCTGCTGCTCAACCGCCTGGACAAGGAAGGCCCCATGGGGGTCAAGGCGCTCGCGGCGAGCATGGGGATCGACTCGTCCACGGTCACCCGGCAGGTGGCTCCGCTGGTCGACACCGGGCTCGTCAAGCGGACCTCGCACCCCGAGGACGGCCGGGCCGTGGTGCTCCAGCTGTCCCCGCGCGGGCTGTCCCGGCTGGAGGAAGTACGTTCGTCCCGGCGTCAGTTGATGGCGGAGTTGACGCAGGACTGGGAGCCGCAGGAGCGCGAGGCGTTCTGCGCGCTGCTCACCCGATTCAACAGCGCGCTGTCCGCGCGGATGGCCGTGCCGCCGGGCACGGACGCGCCGCCGGCCTCCTGACCGTCCGGCCCGGCACCGACGCCCGCCGGCCTCCTGACCGTCCGCATCCGTCACGCACACGTGGCGCGCGGCTCTTGACCGTGAGCCCGCCCCTGGCCTCATATGAGACCGGGCCCTGTCGTACCCGTGTCCGGGGCCCGCGGTCGGGGAGGCAAGGTGCGCGATCGGCAGGTGTTGCAAGACGCCCGCCGGGCCCGGGAGTTCGAGGCGTTCGTCGCGGGCGCGGCAGGACGGCTGCTGCATGCCGCCACCCTGCTGACCGCCGAGGCGCCGGACACCAACCCCCGTGCGCGACGTCTGCTGACTCTCGCGCTCGCGCACACGTACGCGTGCTGGGACCGGCTGCGCGGTGAGGATCCGTACGACCGGGCCCGTCAGTACCTCGCCCTGCGCTTCGCCAACTCCGCGTGGCACCAGTACGGCGGCCCGCTCGGCCGCGGCCGAGCGCACCCGCGCAGCGCCCTCGCCGTGCTCACGCCCCGGGAGCGCCTGATCCTGGTGCTGCGGTTGTACGAGGGGGTCGCCGAGGAGCAGACGGCGGCGCTGCTCGGCATGCCCACCGAACGCGTGCACGCCCTCTGCGACCGGGCGACGGCCACCCTGCTGCATCCGCCGCGCAAGGCGGCGCCCACGGTGCTGGGGGCGAAGGTGGCGCCGTCGTGAACCGCGTCGAACGCGAGGCCGCGGCCCGGCGGATCATGGACCAGGCGCCGCCCTCGGTACCGCCCGATCTCTACGGCGAGGTCCTGCGCCGGGGCCGCCGGATGCTGCGGCGCCGGCGCCGGGCGCGCCGCCTGCTGTGGCTGCTGCTGTGCGCGGCGGCGGTGGCGTTCGCGGTCTGGGCGGCGACGGTGCATCCGTGGGTGGAGCCGCCGTCCACGACGACTCCGCCCATCGTCGGCTGGTGAACCGGCCGGCCGGTAGGACCGAACGGGCCCGGCCGACCGGACTAGCCGAGCGCCTGCTGCAGGTCTTCCAGCAGGTCGTCGACGTTCTCGATGCCCACGGACAGCCGCACCAGGTCGGCGGGCACCTCCAGGGCGGAACCGGCCGCCGAGGCGTGCGTCATCCGTCCCGGGTGCTCGATCAGGGACTCGACGCCACCCAGGGACTCGCCGAGCGTGAACACCTTCGCGCGGTTGCAGACCTCGACGGCCGCCTCCTCGCCGCCCGTGACCTGGAAGGACACCATGCCGCCGAACGCCTTCATCTGCTTGGCGGCGGTCTCGTGCCCCGGGTGCTCGGGCAGGCCCGGGTACAGGACCCGCGTCACGCGCGCGTGCCGGCTCAGCATGTCGGCGATCTTCGTGGCGTTCTCGCTGTGCCGGTCCATGCGCACCGCGAGCGTCTTGGTGCCGCGCAGCACCAGCCACGAGTCGAACGGGCCGGCGACCGCGCCCATCGCGTTCTGGTGGTACGCCAGCTCCTCGCCGAGCGTCTGGTCCGACACGATCAGCGCGCCGCCGACCACGTCCGAGTGACCGCCCATGTACTTCGTCAGCGAGTGCACGACGACGTCCGCGCCGAGCGAGAGCGGCTGCTGGAGGTAGGGCGTGGCGAAGGTGTTGTCGACGACGAGCCGGGCGCCCGCGTCGTGGGCGACCTGGGCGACGGCGGCGATGTCGGTGATGCCGAGCAGCGGGTTGGAGGGGGTCTCCACCCAGACCGCCTTGGTCTTCGGGGTGATCGCGGCCCGCACGGCGGACGGGTCGCTGGTGTCGGCGACGGACCACTCCACGCCCCACCGGGAGACGACCTTCGCGAACAGCCGGAACGTGCCGCCGTAGGCGTCGTTCGGGATGACCACGTGGTCACCGGGGCTGAGCAGCGTGCGCAGCAGGGCGTCCTCGGCCGCCAGTCCGGACGCGAACGCGAGACCGCGCCGGCCGCCTTCCAGCGCGGCGAGGTTCTCCTCGAGGGCGGTCCTGGTGGGGTTGGCGCTGCGGCTGTACTCGTAGCCGCCGCGCAGGCCGCCGACGCCGTCCTGCTTGTAGGTCGAGACCTGGTAGATAGGCGGTACGACCGCACCGGTGAGGGGGTCCGCCGTGTTGCCCGCGTGGATGGCGAGCGTCTCGAAGTGCTGACTGATGTGGTGCCTGTCGCTCATGGTTGACGAGCCTAGTGCTCCGACGGCCCCGGCGCGTCGTCCACAGGTCGGGGCGGCGGTTGTCCACAGGTCAGGGCACCGGTTGGCCAATTGTCGGCGCCGTCTGGTTCGCTTGACGCATGGCGATTCTCTGGGCCCTGATGGCGGCGCTCCTGCTGAGCTTCGCGCTGCTCCCCGTCCTGCGGCGGCGGCGCGGCATGATCGAGCAGGTCCACCCGAGCCACCCGGACGCCGCCGACCCGGCGGACTACGGCTTCGTGCGCGAGGAGGACCTGGACATCCGCATGCCGGGCCCCGACCAGGACCTGCTGGACGTCCTCGACGTCGTGCAGCACACCCAGGACTACCGGGCGGCCTCGCAGCTGCTCGCGGGCACCGAGATCGCGGGCGAGCTGCGCTGGCAGCGCGTGCAGGCCTTCGCCGGCGCGGCGGCGCTGGAGCTGCAGCAGCGGCCGGGCGGGGTCAGCGAGACGCCGGGCGGGCAGTGGCTGCGGGTCTGGCGGGCCGAGCAGCCCAAGGACGCCGGCGGCGCGGCCGTGCACGCGGAGTTCCTGGTCCAGCAGGCGTGGCGGACGTCGACGCCGGGCACGGACGACTTCCGGATCATCATGGAGGAGGCCAGGGACGCCTGCGGGCAGGCGGCGCTGCTCTCCCCCGGGGACCCGGTGCCGTACGTCATCGAGCTGTCGGTGGCACGCGGGCTGAACTACTCGCAGCCCGAGTTCGAGCAGCTGTGGCTGAAGATCCTGGACCGCGCGCCCGCGCACATGGGAGCGCATCTGGCGGCGCTGCACTACTGGTGCGAGAAGTGGCACGGCTCGCGCGAGCTGGCGTACTCCTTCGCCGAGGCCGCCGCCGCCCGCGCCCCGCAGGGCTCGCTGCTGGCCGCGATGCCGCTGTTCGCGGTCTTCGAGCACCTGCCCGAGGTGAACCTGGTGGTGAGCTTCTACCAGAGCGAGGTCGTCACCAAGGCCGTCCACGGCGCGCTGCACGCGGTGCACTCGGCCCGCCAGGACGACCCGATGCTCGCGCACGTCCGCCATCTGCTGGTCTTCTTCCTGGTGCGCTCGGAGCGCTGGGCGGAGGCCATGGGCGAGCTGATACGGGTCGACGGGCATGTGGGGGCCCTGCCGTGGACGCTGTCCGCGAACCCGGCCGCCGAGTTCGCCCTCTACCGCGCGCTGGCGGTGGCGGGCTACGAGGCGAACGGCGGGAGCCCGGCGACGCTGCACAGCTAGTCGAGGGGGGCCGACAAAAGAAGGGTTGTGTGTCGGCTGCGGGTGAATGGGGGCTGGTCGCGCCCACGCGGCGGTAGCCGCATATCGGGCACTGCCCCGCGCCCCTTGCGGGGCGCCTGAGTTCCGTTCGTTTTCCCCAATTCTTGGGGTCCTGTGGGGGGATCTGCCCGATGGGTGCAAGTCTGCGGGCGCTGCGCGCCCTGGTTCTGCTCTGTGGTTTCTATCTGCTCGGCCTCGTCCTGCTGGCGGTGGCGGCCGCCGTCGACGTGGCGGCGGTGACGTGGGCGCCCGGTGCCCTCGCCGGGAAGATCGTGATCGTCTCCCTGCTGCTGGCGATCCCGGTCGTGAAGGGCATGCTCATGCTCCGGACGCCCAGGGGCGAGGGCCCGCCCGGCCTCCCGGTGACGGAGGCCGAGGAGCCCCGGCTGTGGGCGCTGGTGCGGGAGCTCGCGGCGGCCACGGGCACGAGCGCGCCGGACGCCGTCGTGCTCACCGGTGACGTCAACGCGTCGGTCAGCGAGGAGCCCCGGCTGCTCGGCCTGCGCCCCGGACCCCGCCGCCTCTACCTGGGCGTTCCGCTGCTGACCGGGCTGACCGAGGCCCGGCTGAAGGCCGTACTCGCCCATGAGTACGGCCACTTCACCGGCGGTGACACCCGGCTGTCGGCGCTCGCCGTGCGCGGCCGGGTGCAGATCGGGCGGACGGTCGGGCACTTCCACGCGCGGGCCGACGGCAAGGAGGCGGCCGAGCGCGCCCGGCAGGAGAAGGCCGCCGCCAGGCGGACCGCGAAGGGCAAGCAGGCCAAGGAGATCGACACCGCCGGTGCCGGGATCACCTACCGGCTGATGGCGGCGGTCTACACGGCGTACGCGAAGCTCTACATGCGGGCCACGCTGTCGACGGCCCGCGCGCAGGAGTACGCCGCCGACCTGGCCGCCGCGCGGATCGCCGGCCGGGACGCGACGGCGTCGGCCCTCCGCGAGATCCCCGTCCTGTCCGCCGCCCACGACTTCTACCTCGACTCGTACGCGACGCTCGGCCTGCCGGCGCGACAACTGCCGCCGCGCGGGGAGTTCTTCGGCGGCTTCGGCCGGATGCTCACGGCGCGCGGGACGGAGCTGGCGGGGCTGCGGGAGAAGCTGCCTTCGGAGCCGGGATCGCCGTACGACTCGCATCCGCCGATCGCCGACCGGGTACGGCGGATCGAGGCGCTGCCCGCCTACGGGCGCGGCGCGGAGGACGGCGGCCCGGCCCTCGCGCTGCTCTCCGACCCGGCCCGGACGCTGGCCGCGCTGGAGGACGCGGTGCTGACCGACGAGGTGGGGCAGTTCGAGCGCGCCGGGGAGTGGGAGCAGTTGCTGAGCGCGTCGATGGCCGTGGGGCTGGCCTCGCTCGACACCCCGCTGCACCGGGCGCTCGCCCGCTGCACGGAGGGCCGGCCGACGCTGCCCGCGCTGCTCACGGTGATCGACGAGGGCCGGCTGTGGCAGCTGGCCCAGGGGCTGCCGCTGCCGGACCGGGAGACGGCCGGGCGGGACCGGGAGTTCCGGGCGGCCGTACGGCCGGTGCTGCGGGACGCGCTGCAGAGCATGGTGCTGGCCGAGTTCAGCGCGCGGTCGCTGCTGCACTGGGAGTTCTCCTGGTCGCGGCCGGCGGCGGTACGGCTGCCCGGTTCCGCGTCCGACCTCGACGGCGAGGCTGGGACGGAGGCCGCGCTGCACGCCGCGGTGACGGCCGCACTGGCCGATCACCCCGACACCGGCCCGCTGCGGGCACTCCTGCCACCGACCCCACACCCGGCCTGACCCCACACCCCGCCTGACCCACACCCGGCCCGACCCCACACCCGGCCTGGACCGGCAGCCGGCCTGCCCGGGACGAACGGGAGAGTCGCGGACGGAGGGGACGGGGAGGAACCTGGAAGGCACGGAGGCAAGGTGGTGGCTATGGGGACGCCGTCGACGCGTTTCAGCGAGAGTCCCGAGGATCCGTTCGCCCTCGGGCGTGGCGCGTCGGCTGTGCTCGACGATCGCGGCACCGTGGTCGGCTGGAGCGCACGTGCGCAGGAACTGCTGGGCTATCCGGCCGGGAAAGTGCTCGGCCGGGCGTGGCAGGACCTCCTGGTGGACCCCGCTGACCTGCCTGTCGTGCGGTCCGTCGTGGTGACCGCCGTGAAGGCGGGGGGCTGGTTCGGCGTCCTGCCCGTGCGGCACCGTGACGGGCGCCGTGTGGAGATGGGTTTCCGGGCCCGTCTGATCGCCCGTGAGGGGGGCGGCCGGGAGTGGCTCCTGGTCGGCGCTCCGGCCGCGGAGGTCATCGCCTGGCAGCGGGACCGTGCGCTGCTGGACGGCCTGTACCGCCGCTCCCCGATCGGCCTGGTCACGTACGGCCCGGACCGGACGGTGATCCGGGTCAACCGCGCGGTCGAGAAGGCCAGCGGTGTCCCGGCCTCGGCGCCGGTGGGCCGTCGCCCCCGCGAGTTCATGGTCGAGGAGGACGCGGGCCCGGCCGACGAGCGGGTGCGGCACGTGCTGGAGACCGGTGAGCCGTTGATCTTCACCGAGCAGTCCGCCCGGGCACGCCACGATCCGGGCCGGGAGCGGATCGTGTCCGTGTCGGCGTTCCGGATGGAAGACCCCGCGGGCCGGGTGCTCGGCGTGGCGGAGACGATCGAGGACGTGACCGACCGGCACCGGGCGCAGCGCAGGCTCGCCCTGCTGAACGAGGCGAGCGCCCTGATCGGAACCTCGCTGGACGTGACGCAGACCGCCCGGGAACTGGCCGGGGTGGCCGTCCAGGGCCTGGCCGACTACTGCTCGGTGGACCTCCTCAAGTCGGTGACGCTCGGTGATGATCCGGTGTCCGGTACGGCAGGTCCGCTGCTCCGGGCCGCCCTCGCACCGCCGGAGCACCGGGTGCCGTACCAGGAGGGCGAGGTGGTCCCGCTGCTTCCGGAGTCCCCGCAGGCGCGGTGCCTGGCCGAGCGCCGTCCGATCCTCGAAGGGCTGCTCTCCCTGCGTCCCGAGTGGTACGCCATGGACCGGCGGCGGATCGAGATCGCCTCGGGGCTCGGCGTTCATTCGCTGATCGCGGTGCCCCTGGTCGCGCGCGGTCTCGTGCTGGGCGTGGTGAGCCTGTGGCGGTCGCGCGATTCGGAGCCTTTCGAGGACGACGATGCCGCGGTGGCCCAGGAGCTTTCCTCGCGTGCGGCCGTCTGCATCGACAACGCACGCCGCTTCACCCAGCAGCAGAGCGCCGCGCTGACTCTGCAGCGCAGTCTGCTGCCGAGCGTGGCCTCGGACCTGCCGGCCGTGGAGGTGGCCTGCCGGTACCTCCCCGCCAGCGGTGAACCGGGCATCGGCGGCGACTGGTTCGACGTGATCCCGTTGTCGGGGGCGCGGGTCGCCCTCGTCGTGGGAGACGTGGTCGGCCACGGGATCCACGCCGCGGCCTCGATGGGCCGTCTGCGGGCCTCCGCGCGCACCCTGGCCAGCCTCGACCTGGAACCGGACGAGGTGGTGGCGCGGCTGGACGACCTGGTCAGCCTGCTGGCCACCGAGCTGGAGGCGAACGCCGAGGGCAACCACTCGGCGATCGAGCAGGTGCTCGGGGCGACCTGCCTCTACGCGGTCTACGACCCGATCTCCCAGCACTGCTCGCTGGCCCGCGCCGGCCACCCGGCGCCGTTGGTGTCCACCCCGGACGGCGAGGTGACCGTGCTCGACCTGCCGGCGGGGCCGCCGCTGGGACTGGGCGGACTGCCGTTCGAGACGCTCGATCTCGACCTTCCCGAGGGCAGCCTGCTCACGCTCTACACCGACGGTCTGCTGGAGGCGCGCAACGGCAACATCGACGCCGCGCTGAGGGACCTGCACGCGTGTCTGGCCTACGTCACCGACCCCCTGGAGCAGACCTGCCACACCGTGGTCGAAGCGCTGCTGCCCAAGGACCACCGCCCCACCGACGACATCGCGCTGCTCATCGCCCGTACCCGGGTGCTACGGCCGCAGAACGTCGCCTCGTGGCAGCTGCCCCTGGAAGCGACCGCCGCCGCCCTGGCCAGAGAGCTGACCACGGCGAAGCTGACCGAATGGGGGCTGCCCGAACTGGCCTTCACCACCGAGCTGGTCGCCAGCGAGCTCGTCACCAACGCCTACCGGTACGCGACCGGCCCCGCCACCCTGCGCCTCATCCGCACGCACTGCCTGATCTGCGAGGTGTCCGACACCAGCCACACCTCCCCCCACCTCCGGCGGGCCCTCAGCACGGACGAGGGCGGCCGCGGGCTCTTCCTGGTCGCGCAGCTCACGGAGCGGTGGGGTACGCGCTACAGCCACGAGGGCAAGACCGTCTGGACGGAGCAGCCCCTGTCACCCGCCTGACCCACGAGTCTGGGAGGCGTCGTCGTTCAGTGGGTGTCGGCGTTCAGTGGGTGTCGGCGCCGCACTTCGGCTCGGCGGGCCTGTCCTGGCGAGTCGTTCGGGTCGGTGGGGACGGCTGGGTGCCGTTCCTGGCGAGCGGCCGGAAGTAGTGGTCCAGCGCCCAGTCGGCCACATGGGTGCCGGCCCGGCAGCCGACCACGTCCGCCGTGCGGGAGTGGACACCGCCCCACACACGGGCGTCGACGACGTCCCGGTTCAGCTCGTCGGCGGACCCGTAGAACCGCGTGGTGCCGGTGACCCCGGAGGGGACGTAGAGGTCGAGGTGCGAGGTGCCGAGGACTCCGGTCAGGGCCCGTGCCACGGCGCCGGCGACGGTCGTGTGGCCGGCGACGTAGTCCGGGTGCGGTGGGGTGAGGAGCAGCGGCTCCCACGTCGGGTCCGCCGTCGTCGCGGGGTTGCCGTCGGTGTCGGCGAGGCGGATGGCGGTGATCGGCCGCCAGGTGCCGTAGTGGAGCTTGACGTCCCAGGCCGTGACGACGGCGTCGGTCGCCGACGCGTTGACCGCGGCGAACAGCCGGGCCGTCTCGGCGATGCCGAGCCGGTGCCGGGCGGCGTGGTCCCGTACGGCCGACTGGACCTGTTCGGTCAGGTTGCCGCTGAAGAAGAGCGCGGTCTCGGTCTGCCGCGCGCTCCTGCCCGAGCCGGTCTTCGCGCCCATGGCCTTCAGCTCCTGGAGATCCTGGGCGTAGGCGGCCGAGGAGAGGGCGGGTGGTCCGCCGGGCCGGAACTGCTGCGGGGAGGCGAGCAGGAGGGGGCGGAGCTTGGCGAGCCAGGTGTCGATGAAGGGCTGGAACGCGGGCGGGGTGGGCCGCCAGACCCCCGGCGCCGGGGTGGCGGTGAACGGAACGTCCGCGAACCTCCCGTCCCCTTCCCGGAGTTCGATGATGCGGGCGGCGGCGCGCTTGCCGTAGTCGACGCCCCGGTCTCTGGCCTGACCGGCCGGAAGAGCGGCGAGCGAGTTCGCGTAGGCAGTGTCGAGCCGCGCTCTGAAGGCGGGGAAGCAGGCGAGCAGCACGTCGTGGGCCGCGGTGGCGGCGGCCGCCGCGGAAGACGCCTTCGCCGGGCCGCGCTCGCGCCATTTGTACAGGGCGTAGCGGCCTTCGATCCCCACCACGGCGTTGTACACGGCGACGGAGACGAACCCCTCCCAGATCGCGGCCTGCCCGGAGGGGCGTGCGCCGAGACTGGCCTTGATCGTGTCGGTGGCGACGACGTTCCACTCGCGGACCACCGCTGCCGGGTCCCCCGCGGTACGGGTGTCCGCGGCGGGGGGACTTGCCGCGTCGGGGGGACTCGCCGCGGCGGTGAGCGTCACGAGGGCGAGGGCCGCGGCGGCGCAGGCGAATCCCCGGACACGTGAACGCGGAGGAACGGGCAGAGGGGGCTCTTGGTACACGTCGTCCTCACTGGAGTCGAGTGCCCCAGGCTTAGCAACGGCCCGCCTCACGATCAAGACAACTCGCTGCAAAACGGGCAGTCCGCCGAGAGTACCCTCGCACGCCTCGCCAGCCGCTACGACGGTTGGTGTAGCCGGGGAGCGGCAGGGCGAGAACGAGTGCGCAACGGGTGGGTCGCGACGCTGCCGCCCGACGACGCCCGCCCCTACCATCCGAGCATGGGAGGCCCACGCGCGCTCTCCTGGCAGGGGGGCGGTCCATGCGGTCCACGACTTCACGGTCAGTGTTCCGGCGCTTCGCCGGTGCCCTCGCGGTCTGCGGGGCGCTCGCCGCAACCTCCGGGTGCACGGTCCCCGTCGATGCCGTCGCCGGTGTCTCCGTGACCGCCGACGGCCATCTGCTCGGCGTCATGATGGTCTGCGGGCACCATATCGACGGCGCGTCCCTCTACGTGGACAGCGCCGACACCGACAAGACGGTGACGGTCGGTTCATGGACGTCCGACCGTCCTCTCAAGGCCGGTCTCACCACCTGGCCCCTCGATTCCCCTGCCACCGGCTGGACCACGACCAGGCCCCTCGCCCGGCTCGGGGCCAAGACCGCCTACACCCTCTACGGCTGGACCGAGGACAACTCGTGGTCGTCGAGCGGCGTCTCCTTCACCCCGGCCGACCGGGACCGGCTCACCCCGGGGAAGGTCCTCTACGACCGCGTCTCGGACGACGGCGACGAATCCGCCGTCATCGTCCCCATGGCGGAGTTCGAGGCCAGGGCCTGCAAGGACAGCTGACGCCGCGGGCGCGTCCGACCGGGGCGACGGGGCTACCCTGCTGTGTCATGCAGGAGACGCGCCTCGACACTGCTCGGATCCGGGCGGCCCGCATGGTGATCGACCCGGTGTTCCTCGACACTCCGCTGTACCGCTGCGAGGCCCTGGAACCCGCTCTCGGGTGCACGGTCAGCATCAAGCTCGAAACGGCCAACCCGGTCCGCAGCTTCAAGGCCCGCGGCACCGAGGTGGTCACGAGCCTGCTCGCCGGCCACGGGGCGCCGGCCGTGGTGTGCGCGAGCTCGGGCAACCTCGGCCAGGCCCTCGCCTGGTCCGGCCGCCGCCGGGGGCTCGACGTGACCGTCGTGGCCTCCCGCTTCGCGACCGCGGCCAAGCTCGATCGCATCCGCGCGTTGGGCGCCACGCTGGAGCTGGTGGACGGCGACCACGAGACGGCTCGCGAGCGGGCGGTGGCCCTCGCACGGGACGACGGCGTCCGGCTGGTCGAGGACAGCCTGGACATCGAGACCTGCGAGGGCGCGGCGACCATCGGCCTGGAACTGGCGGACGCCGCGCCGTCGTTCGACACCGTCCTGATCGCTCTCGGCGGCGGGGCACTGGCCACTGGCGTGGGTCATGTGCTGAAGGCGCTGGCACCCGGGGTCGAGGTGATCTGCGTCCAGCCGCTGGGCGCACCGGCGATGACGTACTCGTGGCGCCGGCGGCGCGTCGTCAGCACCGGGTCGGCCGACACCATCGCCGACGCCGTCGCCGGCCGGCACCCCATCCCGGCCGTCCTGGACGACCTCCTCCTCGTCGCCGACGATGTCGTTCTGGTCCAGGAGACGTCGATCGTCGCCGGGATGCGGATGCTCCTCGACCACGCCGGCCTCATCGTCGAACCGTCGGCCGCGCTCGGCATCGCGGCGATCCTGGAGGACCGCGAACGCTTCGCCGGCCGGCACGTGGTCACCGTCGTGTGCGGCAGCAACGTCGACGTGGCCGCCTATCACCGCTGGGTCGGTGCGGCTCCCGGCCCCGGGCCCTCGGCCGCCACCGCGTAACCGGGCACGGACGGCCATCGAACCGTCAGGACCGTCGACTCCTCCTCCGCGCACCACGAGTGGTCGACTCCGTGTCCCCAGACGACGTAGTCACCCTGTTCCTCCAGCAGGACACTGCGGCCGGGGAGTTCGACGCGGAAGCGGCCGCTGATGAGAACCAGGAGGGCTGTGCGTTCCTCGCCCCGCACCCACTGCGACCGCTCGTCGCCGCGCGGGTGTACGCCCCACTTGATCTCCACCGCCTCGCTGTGGCGCGGATCGCCGGCGCCCTTGAAGTGCCCGAGAAGCCATCCCCGGTCCAGGGGTGCGTCCCTGCCCGCATTGCCGACGTACACGGAGTCGTTCACACGGGCGGACGCTAGCAGTCGCCACGAGGAACGGGCGGGCCGGCGGACGTCATGCCTTGAGGTGCTGCTCCCGGACGGCCTTCATGAGGCCCGCCATGGCGGACAGGGTCTCGCGGTCGCCCCCGTCGTCGATCGCCTCCAGAGCGGCGGCCGCGGCCTCACGGATCTGGTGGGGAAGCCCCTCGGCGGCCGTGAGACGGTAGGCGGCCCTACGGCGTGCCCTGCGCTCGGCGATGTCCACCGCGTCGGGGCCGGAGAGCGGGAAGACGGCCGCCCGGTACGCCGATATCCCGAGCACCACCATGTCCGCGATCCCGTCGGCGTACCCGGTCGCGGCGGCCTTGCGCCGACCCTCCTGCATGGCCGCCATGATCCGGCGGCGGGACAGGATGGTGCCGAGGGCGCCGCCGCCCGCCAGGGAAAGGGCGCAGGTGACGGCGAGGAACGGTCCGTCCCACGCGTAGCCGGTGAATCCTCCGAGGATCGAGAGCGCGACGGTCCAGGCGGCCGCAGTCCGGGCGCTTATCTGCTCGGGTGTGGTGTCCATGACGGCAGTGTCCCAGCGGGTGCCGCCGCCACCCGCGCGGGGTGGACCGGCGGCACCGAACCGCGGCCGCCGGTCCTCGCGGTCAGCCCTGCGCGCGGGCGGGGAGCTTCCAGCCGGGGCGGGGGAAGTGGCAGGTGTAGCCGTCCGGGTAGCGCTCCAGGTAGTCCTGGTGCTCGGGCTCGGCCTCCCAGAAGGGCCCGACCGGCTCCACCTCGGTGACCGCCTTGCCCGGCCACAGGCCGGAGGCGTCCACGTCCGCGATCGTGTCCTCGGCGATCCGCTTCTGCTCGTCGTCCACGTAGTAGATCGCCGAGCGGTAGCTGAGGCCTATGTCGTTGCCCTGGCGGTTCCTGGTGCTCGGGTCGTGGATCTGGAAGAAGAACTCCAGGAGCGCCCGGTAGTCGGTCTTCGTGGGGTCGAAGAGGATCTCGATGGCCTCCGCGTGCGTGCCGTGGTTGCGGTACGTCGCGTTCGGCACGTCACCCCCGGTGTAGCCGACCCGGGTCGCCGTCACGCCCGGGAGCTTGCGGATCAGGTCCTGCATGCCCCAGAAACATCCGCCCGCCAGCACGGCCCTCTGCGTCTGCGCAGTCATCGCGGCCCCTCCAATACTCGTCGGCCTGGTCATTCGGGCTACCCGGCTCGCACATCCACCGGCGTCCGATGCCCACCCTCCTCAACGCACGAGGGTTCCCGTCGATTCCGTGCCCCGCTCCTGTGCGCGGGAGCGGGGCACGGGGGAGGAAGAGCGCGCGGCCGGTGTCAGTGGGCCGGCTGCGGATCGGCCGCCGGGGCCGGTTCCTCGTCGAAGGTCATCTCCGGCGGGGCCTTGCGGAAGCCCCTGGTGAGGTAGGCGAGGTAGCAGACGCCGACGGCCAGCCAGATCAGACCGAGGGTGCGGGCCTTGCTGTCGAGGTGGCACAGCAGCCACACGTCGACGACGGCGCCGACGGCCGGGAGCAGGACGTACGACCACACGGCGGGACGGCGGCCCGCGCGGCGCTCCCGGACGTAGGTCGCGATGACGGAGAGGTTGACGAAGGTGAAGGCGGTGAAGGCGCCGAAGTTGATGAAGGACGTGGAGGTGGCGACGTTCAGGCGCAGCGCGATCAGGCCGACCGCTCCGGCGAGGAGGATGTTCAGGGCGGGGGTGTGGTACTTGGGGTGGATGCTGCCGAAGACCTTCCTGGGCAGTACGGAGTCGCGGCCCATCGCGTAGAGCAGCCGTGCCGTGCTGGCCTGCGCGGCGATCCCGGAGGCGAACTGGGCGACGATCAGGCCGGCCAGGAACACGGAGGAGAACACGTCGCCGCCGATCGCCTTGGCGATCTCGAACGCGGCGGAGCTGGAGTCGGTGAACGCGTACCCGGGGTGGGCCAGCTGGGTGGCGTAGGCGACGACGACGAAGATGCCGCCGCCGAGCAGCGCGGTCAGCATGATGGCGCGGGGGATGGTGCGCTTGGGGTCGACGGTCTCCTCGGTCAGCGTGGTGACCGCGTCGAACCCGAGGAAGGAGTAGGCGGCGATGGCGGCGCCCGCGGAGATGCCCGCGAGGCTCGTCGCGTGGTTCGCGAACGGTGTGGCGCTGGCGAGTCCCGCCGCTCCCTGGTGCTGGAAGACGTGCCGCAGACAGAGCAGCGCGAAGATCGCGACGACCAGGACCTGGAAGACCATCAGCAGGTCGTTCACCCGCTCCGCGGTCTTGATGCCCCGGATGTTGAGCGCGGTGGTGACGGCGATGAACGCGACGATCCACACCCAGAACGGCACCGAGGGGTACTCGGCCTGGAGATAGGCCCCGCCGATGAGCCAGATGACCATGGGCAGGAAGAAGTAGTCCAGCAGGGTGGCCCAGCCGACGAGGAAGCCGATCCGGGAGTCTATGGAGCGCCGCACGTAGGTGTAGGCGGACCCGGCGACGGGATGGGCCGCGGCCATCTTCCCGTAGCTGTGCGCGGTGAAGAGCATGGCGCCGAGGGCCAGCAGGTAGGCCGTCGGGACGGAGCCGTGGGTGCTGTCGGCGACGACGCCGTAGGTGCCCAGGACGATGATCGGGGCCATGTAGGCGAGCCCGAAGAGCACGACGGATCTGAGGGTCAGGCTGCGGGTGAGGGTGGGCGGGGAGGAGGGAGCGGACATGGCGTTCCTTGGGCCGAGGGGACGGGGTGCCTTTTTTCTGGGGGGTGACGATCAGTTGTCGGTGACGCGCCAGCGGCGGGGGTCCAGGCGGCCGGCGTAGAGCGGGAGGTCGATGGGGGCGTCGGCCTCGGTGAACTGGTTCCACATGCGGTTCAGGCCGGCGGTGCCGAAGGTCCGTACGCGGGTCACGTCGTCCAGGTCGAGGACGTCGGTCAGCACGGTGGGCGCGGAGTCGGGGGCCTCGACGCGGACGCGTCCCTCGGGGTCGACGACCAGGCTGCGCCCGGTGCCGTCGGGGCCCGCGGTGTTGACGCTGACCACGTAGACCTGGTTGACGATGGCGTTCGCCCGGGCGAGGACGAGTTCCTGGGCGCGGTCCGCGGAGGTGGTCATCACCGGGTTGACGATGACCTCGGCGCCCATCCAGGCCAGGTGCCTGGCCACCTCCGGGAACCAGGCGTCGTAGCAGATGGCGAAGCCGACGCGGCCGGTGTCCGGGAGGTCCAGGACGACGAAGCGGTCGCCGGGGACGTACGGCTCGAAGGGCCGCCACGGGAAGACCTTGCGGTAGTGGGCGGCGAGCCGCCCCTCGGGGGAGAAGGCGAGCGCGGTGTTGAAGAGCTCGCCGGCCGGACCGCGCTCGCAGACGGTGCCCGGGAACAGCCAGACGCCCAGGTCGCCCGCGAGCTCGGCGAGCTGCCGCACGCGGGGGCCGTCGAGCGGCTCCGCCGCGTCCCGCAGCCGGCTCTCCGACTCGGCGGGCGGGCCGTCGGTGCCGCACAGGTGCAGCTCCGGGTAAGCGAGGAGGCGGGTCTGCGGGAAGCGCGCCAGCACGCCCGCGACGTCTTCGGCGAAGCCGGACAGCGGGTCCGCGGCCGGGCGGGGAGGGGCCTGGACCAGGGCGACGGGGAGGGGTCGGGACATGGCCAGGAAATTAACTCAATATGAGTCCTTATACAATGGTCTCATTATGAGCAGTTTTACTGGCCGCTACATTGAGGGCATGACCGGCACCCCGAACGGATCCGCGCCCGCGCACCCCGAGGCGCACCCCGAGGGGCCCGTCCTCGCCCTCAACTCGCCCAAGCTGAACGGGATCCGCCGACTCACCGCGCTGGACACGGTGCGCGCCCGGATCGCCATGGCGGTCGACCTCGGGCTGCTCTCCCCCGGCGAACGGCTGCCCCAGACCGACGCCATAGCCGAGGCGCTCGGCGTCGGGGAGATCACCGTGCGCCGCGCCCTGAGCACCCTGTGCACGGACGGCGTCCTGGAACGCAGGCGCGGCCGCAACGGCGGCACCCTGGTCGCCGAGCAGCCGACCCGGGGGGTCGTCGACGCGGCCGAGGCGTACCACGGGCAGACCGCGGAGGTGCACCGCCTGATCGACGAGCGGACCGTCCTGGAGTGCGGGATCGCCCATCTCGCGACCCGCGCCGCGTCCGCCGCGGCCCTCGACGAGCTCGACGTGCTGGTCGCGGCCATGGACCGGGCGGAGAGCTGGGCGGAGTTCCACTCCTGCGACGAGCGGTTCCACCTCGCCGTGGCCCACGCCACCGGCCTCGACGCGAGCGTGCAGACCTACGGGACCGTGCTGCGCCGGCTCTACGCGTACTACCTCCCCTACCCCCTCGCCGCCCTGCGCGAGTCCAACGACGAGCACCGGGCGCTGGTGGCGGCGCTCCGCGCGGGGGACGCGGCGGGGGCGGCCGACATCGCCCGCCGCCATGTGGAGACCCTGCACCGGACGATGTTCGTGGGGCTGGTTCGCTGACGCTCCGCTGGGGGTGCCGCGACATGCTGTGTGTCCGCTGCGGCGCCGTCGTGGCTGGTCGCGCCCACGCGGCGGAGCCGCATATGGATGCAACCCCGCGCCCCTTACGGGGCGCTGCCGAACGCAGGCGCCGATATTCGGTTGCCGGGCGGCGCTCCCGCGGGCTCAATGGCAGGCATGGCCGACATCCAGGGCTCGTACGACGAGCTGTTCACCGCCGTGCCCACCGCTCTCGCCGCGCTGATCGACGACGGTGACGTGGGAGGTGCCGTGGCCGTCTTCGTGGACGGGGAGCCCGTCGTGGACGTGTGGGCCGGGTTCGCCGACACCGGCCGGACCCAGGCGTGGGAGCGGGACACGATCGTCAACGTGTTCTCCGTGACCAAGACGATGACCGCGCTGTGCGCGCTCGTCCTGATCGACCGGGGGAAGCTGGATCCGGACGCGCCGGTCGCCCGCTACTGGCCCGAGTTCGCCGCGGCCGGCAAGCGGCACGTGCTGGTGCGGCATCTGCTGTCGCACACCGCCGGGCTGCCCGACTGGGAGGGTCCGGTCGAGGAGCTGTACGACTGGGCGGCCGCGACGGCCCGGCTCGCCGGGCAGGCCCCGCAGTGGGAGCCCGGGACCGCGGCCGGGTACCACTCGGCCACCCAGGGGTTCCTGGTGGGTGAGGTGCTGCGGCGGATCACCGGGCGGAGCGTGGGCGAGTTCTTCGCCGCGGAGGTGGCCGGACCGCTGGGCGCGGACTTCCACATCGGCCTCGGCCCCGAGCACGACCACCGGGTGGCGCTCACCGTGCCGCCGCCGGGCAGGGACGAGGACTACACGGCGAGTGCGGCGAACCGCGACGCGGCCGCCGCCGCCCCCACCACCGCCACCGCCCTGCGCGTCCGGGACGGCAACAGCCTCGCCTGGCGCCGCGCGCAGATCCCCGCGGCGAGCGGCTACGGCAACGCCCGCTCGGTCGCCCTCGTCCAGTCCGTGCTCGCCTGCGGCGGAACCGTGGGCGGGGTGCGGGTGCTGTCTCCGGAGGGGTGTGAGCGGGCCCGGGAGCTCCAGTTCGAGGGCGAGGACCGCGTCCTCGGCATGCCGGCCCGGTACGGCCTCGGCTACGGCCTCTTCGGCAGCGCCCTCGGCTGGGGCGGCTGGGGCGGCGCGCTCGTCTGGGTCGACCCCGACGAGCGGCTGGCGATCGCGTACGTGACGAACCAGATGCGCGAACCCGCCGCCGACAACCGGGGCATCGAGCTGATCATGGCCGCCCAGGACGGCATCAAGGGGCTGCGGGCGACATGAGTGGTGCGCTCTCTCTCGTCGGCGGCGGCTGGGACGCGCCCGAGGTGTACGGGCCGTTGCTGCGGGCCGCGGGCGGCGGCCGGATCGGGTGCGTGATCGTCGACGAGGGGGACGGCGAGGCGCAGTTCGCGCGGTACGCGGAGGCGTTGCGGACCGCGGGGGCCGATGCCGTGGTGCCGTTGCTCGTGCCGCTCGGGGGACGGTTCGAGCCGGAGTCCCTGCTGGAGAGCGGAACGGCCGGGCTGCTGGTCTGCGGTGGGCTCACCCCCGCGTACCAGGACGCGTTCGCCGGGTGTGCCGCCCGGCTGACCGGGCTGCTCACCGAACGCGGCATCCCCTACGCCGGGTTCTCGGCCGGTGCCGTGCTCGCCGCCCGGCGGGCCGTGGTCGGCGGCTGGCTGGCGGACGGTGTTCCGGTCTGCCCGCCGGACGCCGCCGAGGATCTCGAAGAGGTCGAGGTACGGCCCGGGCTGGGCCTGGTGCCCTTCGCGGTGGACGTGCACGCGGCGCAGTGGGGCACGCTGGGACGGCTGGTCGCGGCCGTGTCGCGAAGGTCGGTGCCGTACGGGGTGGCGATCGACGAGAACACCGTGCTGGAGGTGACCGGCCGGACGGGCCGGGTCGGCGGGCGCGGGCGCGTCCATGTCGTACGGCCCTCGGGCGACACCGCGGGTGCGGTCGTACGGTCGTACGCGCCCGGTGTGTCCGTCCCGCTGGGTCAGCCGCCGCTGCCGTAGGGGCGGGTGAGGATCTCCAGGCGGTGGCCGTCGGGGTCGTCGAAGTAGGTGCCGCGGCCCCCGTCGTTGGTGTTGATCTCGCCGGGACGGGTGTGGTGCGGGTCGGCCCAGTAGCCGAGGCCGGCCGCCCGCACCCGCGTGAAGATCTCGTCGAAGTCGTCCTCGGAGACCAGGAAGGCGTAGTGCTGCGGCGGGATGTCCCCCGGGGTGTCCATGAAGTCGAGGGTGACGCCGTTCGGCAGCGCGACCGGGGCGAACGGACCGTAGTCCGGGCCGACTTGCAGTCCGAGGATGTCGGCGAGGAACCGGGCCGAGGCGTGCTTGTCGTGTGCGGCGACGATGGTGTGGTTCAGGTTCACGGTCATCGTGGGACCTCCTGCTGTCCAACGTACTCCCGGCACCGGATAAGGTAAGGCTCGCCTTAGTCACTGATCGGGAGAGCCAGTCGTGCGTGCGTTGAGGTTGAGGGCCGTCCTGGCCGTGTCCGCCGTGTCCGTCGTGGGCGGTCTGCTGGCCGGCTGCTCGTCGTCCGGCGGTGACAACGATGCCGGTGCCGCCGCCCACGGCGACGAAACCGTGAACAAGGTCGCCGGCGCCTCCGAGGGCCCCTCCGCCGCGCCGAGCGCGCTCGCCGACGGGATGGGCTCCGACACGGACACCGACGGCGTCTTCCCGCGCACGGTCACCCACTTCGAGGGGAAGACCACCATCGAGGCCGAGCCGAAGCGGATCGCGGTGCTCAGCACCGGGCAGCTCGACGACCTGCTCACCCTCGGCATCGTCCCGACGGCCGGCACCCGTGCCGAGAACGCCGGACTGGTCCCCGACTACCTCGCCGACGCCTTCCCGCAGTACAAGAAGAAGCTCGCCGCGATGACCGACGCGGGCACCCGCCAGTCGCCCAACCTGGAGTCCCTGGCCGCCGCCAGGCCCGACCTGATCCTGGTCAACGACTCGCTCGGCGACCTCTACCCGCAGCTGTCGAAGATCGCGCCCACCGTGGTCACCGCCGGCCAGGGCATCAACTGGAAGCGCGACCTGCTGCTCGTAGGGGACGCGGTCGGCGAAGGGCAGAAGGCGCAGGAACTGCTCACCGGCATCGTCGACAACGCGAAGGCCAGCGGGTCCGCCCTGAACGGCTCGGCGACCGTGTCCATGGTCCGCTTCACGCCCGACCGCACCCGGATGTTCGGGGTGTCCTCCTTCACCGGCTCGATAGCCGTCGACATGGGGCTCTCCCGCCCCAAGTCGCAGCAGTTCACCGCCATTTCGCAGGACATCAGCGCGGAGAAGGTCGACACCGCCGACGGTGACTGGATCTTCTACTCCGTGCAGGGCGACGCGGCGGAGACGGACGCGGCGACCGTGCTCGCCGGGCCGCTGTGGAAGTCCATGAAGGCGGTCGAGGCCGGGCACGCCGTGCAGGTCGACGACGACCCCTGGTACCTCAACGCCGGTCCCACGGCCGCGCGTCTGGTCGTACGACAGCTCGCCGAGCACCTCCGGTAAGTGCGCCGCGCCCTCCTCTGGCCGACGGCCGCCCTCGTGGTGGCCGTCGTCGCCGTGCTCAGTCTCGCCGTCGGCACGCGTGCCGTACCGCCGGCGACCGTCCTGGACGCCCTGCTGCACGGCGGGTCCTCCCCCGACGCGCTCGTCGTCCGCTCGCTGCGCCTGCCCCGCACCGAGGTCGGCCTCACCGCGGGCGCCGCGCTCGGCCTCGCCGGCGCCACGCTCCAGGCGGTCACCCGCAACCCGCTCGCCGACCCCGGCATCCTCGGCCTGAGCCAGGGGGCGGCGGCCGGGGTGGTGCTCGCCATCGTCCTCGGCGGCTCGGGGTACGGCTTCGGGGCCTACGTCTGGTATGCGTTCACCGGCGCCGTCGTCGCCGCGTGCCTGGTGTACGGCATCGCGGCGCGGGGTCGGGGCGGGGCGTCCCCGGTGAAGCTGGCGCTGGCCGGCACCGCTCTGTCCGCGATGACCGCGGGGGCGACGACGGTGGTCCTGACGTCCAGTTCGGCGACCCTCGACCAGTTCCGGTTCTGGCAGGTGGGGGCGCTCAGCGGGCGGGACGCGGGGACCGTCGTACGGATGCTGCCGTTCCTGGCGGCGGGCGCCGTGCTGGTGCTGGCCTGTGCCCGGGGGCTGGACGCGCTGGCCCTCGGCGACGAGACGGCCCGCTCGCTCGGACACCGGGTGCATGTCGTGCGGGGGTGCGCGGCGCTGGGGGCGACCCTGCTGACCGCGTCCGCGGTGGCGGCGGCCGGGCCGATCGCGTTCGTGGGGCTGGTGGTGCCGCATCTGGCGCGGCGGTTGGTCAGGGGCGGGGGCTACGGGCGGGTGCTGCCGCTGTCGGCGCTGCTGGGAGCGGGGTTGCTGGTGGCCGCGGACGTGCTGGGGCGGGTGGTGCGGGCTCCTGCGGAGGTGCCGGCCGGGGTGATGACGGCGTTTGTGGGGGTGCCGGTGCTGGTGGCGCTGGTACGGAGGAAGGGGGCCGTGTCGTGAGGCGTACCCGGGGTGGGGGTCGGGGGGTGAGGACGCTTACCGGCGCTGGCCGGGTGCCGCTGCGCCCACCCGTGCCGCCCTGCGGCACGCCTGCCCGCAGCTGGGTGGCTGAAGAGCGGGCGGCTGGGCAGCGCCCCGAAGGGGGCGCGGGGAACTGCGCGAGCAACCCCCACCGGCCCGCAGGGACATCGGTGCTCCGCCCCCACCCCCGCTTCTCCCTCGTCCTCCACAAGCGTTCGATCCTCGTCGCCCTCGTGCTGCTCACCCTCCTCGCCCTCGCCATGGCCGCCTCCGCCTCCCTCGGCCAGACCTACATCTCCCCCGCCGAGGTCTGGCGCACCCTCCGCGGCGAGCCGACCCCCTACGACCTCGTCGTCAACGAGCTGCGCGTCCCGCGGATCGTGCTCGGGGCGCTCGTCGGCGGGGCGCTCGGGCTCGCCGGGGCGCTGGTGCAGACCGTCACCCGGAACCCGCTCGCCAGTCCCGACGTCATCGGCGTCGGGCACGGCGCCGCCGCCGCGACCGTGGTCGCACTGGCCACGGGAGCCGTCGCGTCGCCGTCCGCGCTGCCCGCCGTGTCCGTGGCCGGCGGCCTCGCTGCCGCCGCCCTCGTCTACGTGCTCGCCTGGCGGCACGGCATGCAGCCCAGCCGCTTCGTGCTCACCGGCGTCGGTATCGGCGTCGCCCTGTCCGCCGTCGTCCAGCTGTACCTCGCCGACAGCGAGCTGGACGCGGCCGAGCAGGTCAAGCTGTGGCTGACCGGGAGTCTGAACGGGCGGGGCTGGGAGCAGGCCGGGCCGCTCGCCGTCGTCCTCGTGCTCGCCCTGCCGGGGCTGGTGTGGGCGGCCCGGGCGGCGCGGCCGCTCGGGCTCGATCCCGACACCGCCGCCGCCCTCGGCCTCCGGGTCGACCGGGCCCGGCTCGGTCTCACCGCCCTCGGCGTCGTGCTCGCCGCCGCCGCGACCGGTGCCGCCGGGCCGATCGGGTTCGTCGCGCTCACCGCGCCGCAGCTGGCCAGGCGGCTCACCCGCACCCCTCAGCTGCCGCTGGTCTGCTCGGCGCTGACGGGCGCACTCGTGCTGGTGGCCGCCGACCTGGTGGCCCGCACCCTGGTCCCTCCGCTGGAGATCCCGGTCGGTGCGCTGACCTCCCTGGTCGGCGGCCCCTATCTGCTCCATCTGCTCGGCCGCAGGCCGAAACCCTGACTCAGATCGTCGCCGTGTCGATCACGAAGCGGTAGCGGACGTCGCTGTTCACGACCCGCTCGTACGCCTCGTTGATCTGGTCGGCGCCGATGAGTTCGATCTCGGCGCCCAGCTGGTGCTCGGCGCAGAAGTCGAGCATCTCCTGGGTCTCCGGGATGCCGCCGATGCCGGAGCTGCTCAGGCTGCGGCGGTTGCCGAAGACGGAGGAGAGGAGGATGTGGACGGGCTCCTCGGGGATGCCGACGTTCACCATGGCGCCGTCGGTCTTCAGCAGCGACAGGTAGGCGTCGAAGTCGAGCGGGGCCGACACCGTGTTGAGGATGATGTCGAAGGTGCCCTTGAGATCGGCGAAGGTCTGCGGGTCGCTGGTCGCGAAGTAGTGGGTCGCGCCCAGCTTCAGGCCGTCGTCCTTCTTGCGGAGGGACTGGGAGAGGACGGTGACCTCCGCGCCGAGGGCCGCGGCGATCTTCACGCCCATGTGCCCGAGGCCGCCGAGGCCGACGACCGCGACCTTCTTGCCGGGGCCGGCGTTCCAGTGCTTGAGCGGGGAGTACGTGGTGATGCCGGCGCAGAGGAGGGGCGCCGCCACGTCGAGGGGGAGACCGTCGGGGATGCGGACGACGTAGTTCTCGTCGACGACGACCTTCTGCGCGTAGCCGCCGTAGGTGGGCTGCCCGTCCTTGCCGACGGCGTTGTACGTCCAGGTCGGGCCGCCGCCGGTGCAGTACTGCTGGAGACCGGCCTTGCAGTTGTCGCACTCACGGCAGGAGTCGACCATGCAGCCGACGCCCACCCGGTCCCCCACCGCGTACTTCGTGACACCCGGGCCGACCTCCGAGACGACGCCCGCGATCTCGTGACCGGGCACCATCGGGAAGATCGCCGTACCCCAGCCCTCCCGGGCCTGGTGGATGTCGGAGTGGCAGATACCGGCGAACTGGATGTCGATGAGGACGTCGAACTCGCCGACCGCGCGCCGCTCGATCGTGGTCCGCTCCAGCGGGGCCTTCGCGGCAGGCGCGGCGTAAGCAGCAACAGTGGTCATGAGGGGGGTTCTCCTAGAGGTGTCTTCGCACCCGGTCGCCTTCTTCCGTCCCGGGCACGTTTCCAGGCTCCTCCACGCTACGTCCGTCACCCAGCCCCCGCCTCTGCGTACGTCTGCCGTGCCTACCACTGGCGGGATCAGGTTCCGGTGCGTACGACCGTGAATACTGGACGTATGGAAGACCAGCCCCGACCCTCCACCGCCACCACCGCCTCCGCCTCCCCGTCCCTGGACCGGCGTGCCGAGCTCAGCGAG
This sequence comes from Streptomyces sp. NPDC047061, assembly GCF_040643955.1. Taxonomy (NCBI): domain Bacteria; kingdom Bacillati; phylum Actinomycetota; class Actinomycetes; order Kitasatosporales; family Streptomycetaceae; genus Streptomyces; species Streptomyces sp. NPDC047061. Next base: position 22,517 of record NZ_JBEYVI010000050.1, on the reverse strand, counting down.
TTCCTGCGCACCCGGCGCGCCCGGCTGCGCCCCTCCGACGTGGGGCTGCCGGACTTCGGGCGGCACCGCAGGGTGCCGGGGCTCCGGCGCGAGGAGCTGGCGCAGCTGGCCGGGGTGTCGGTGGCGTACTACACGCGCCTGGAGCAGGGCAACGGGCGGAACGTGTCCGCGGAGGTGCTGGACTCGATCGCCCGCGCGCTGCGGCTCACCGACGCCGAGCACGCTCATCTCATGCATCTCGCCAAGGGCAAGCAGCACAAGAAGAAGGCGTCGGCGCGGCCGCAGCAGGTGCGCCCGGCGCTGGGCCAGCTGCTGGAGGCGATGGAGGGCGTGCCGGCGTACATCGGGGGGCGCCGCTCGGACATCCTGGCGTGGAACGGGATGACGGCCGCGGTCTTCGGTGACTGGTCGCAGCTGCCGGTCACGGAGCGCAACTGGGCGCGGCTGGTGTTCCTGCGGCCCGCGTACCGCGATCTCTTCGTCGACTGGGAGCAGAAGGCGATCGACATCGTCTGCCTGCTGCGCATGGACGCGGGCTGCTATCCCGACGACACCCGGCTGTCCGCGCTGGTGGGCGAGCTCTCGGTGAAGAGCGAGGAGTTCCGCCGGCTGTGGGCGACGCACGACGTCAAGGAGAAGAGCCACGGGGTGAAGCGGCTGCACCACCCGCTGGTGGGCGAGCTGTCCCTCAGCTACGAGTCGTTCCGGATGCCGGACGACCCGGACCAGTCCCTGGTCACGTACCACGCGGAGCCGGGCTCCGCGTCGGCCCAGGCGCTGAGCCTGCTGGCCAGCTGGGGCACCGACGCGGCCCGGGTCGCCCCGGCCCCCTGATCGACCGGCCGACTGACCGGCTGTTCGGCGGCATGGAGAACGGCCCGCCGGAAGCCGCGCTTCCGACGGGCCGCTCGCTGGGGTTCTACTCGGCGGTCTACGCGCTCACTTGCCGTAGTACGCGTTGTAGATGGAGATCGTCGACTTGTTGCCCTTCTTGTCGGCGATCTTGGCGTGGAACGAGATGGCCTTGCCCTTGGCCGGGTTCTTTACGGTGATCTTGCCGTGGCTGACCGTCAGCTTCTTCCAGGTCTGGCCGTAGTCGTACGACACCCAGACCCCGAGGGACTTCAGGTTGCGGCCGGCGGCCGCGCCCTCGACGGTGACCGGGAAGGTGACCTTCTTGCCCGCCTCGACGCGGCTGTCCAGGCCGGTCTTGGCGCCGAAGTGGACGGTGGAGGCCGGGAGCTGGGCGAGTGCGGTGCTGCCGCCCGGCTTCTTCGAGTGGAAGGTCCAGCTCGCGTCGATCCGGGTGGAGGCGGCGGCGACCTTGACCGAGCGGATGACCGAGGTGGTCAGCTTGTACTCGGCGTCGGCGGACGGCACGGTGAAGACGCTGTCACCGAACAGCGGGTCCTGGTTGGAGCCCACCTTGGTGCCGTTGCGGTAGAGGGTGGTGTTCACCGACAGGAAGTCGGAGGACCCGGCGTGCTTGGCGCCGTCGGAGAACAGCGGGACGATGCCGAAGATCTGGTTGCCGTCGCGGTACAGGCCGTACTCGGACGTCAGGTGCGGGCCGAAGACCGCGACGTTGAAGGTGTTCCGGTAGGAGTTGCCGGCCTTGTAGGTCTTCGGGTCGCCCAGCGTGTAGAAGGCGTCGGCGATCGGCAGGCCCTGGGCGTCGTGGCCGGAGTACTGCGTGGCGTCGAAGGCCCACTGGGCGTCGTCCACGGTGGAGACGTGGAAGGTACGGGTGCCGGGCAGCTTCTGCTCCACCGCGTCGCCCATGACGAGGTCCTCGCCGACCACGCCCCAGGGTGCGACCGAGCCGGTCTTGTTCGGGGCGGAGGCGCCGAAGGCGTTCTTGACGGTGGCGAGCTCACCGGTCTTGAAGTGCCGGACCTTGTCGCCCTGGATCTTCTTGACCTGGGCGCTGGTGGCGACGTCGTACTCCTCGTCGGCACCCTTGGTGAACTGGCCGCTCCAGGTCTGGGTCAGACCGCTCGCGACCTCACCGCCCAGCGGTGCGAGCCGGATGTTGGCGAAGGTGTCGAAGCCGACCCCGAACCCGATGCCGGCCGGGTCGTACATGTAGTCGACGGTCGCCGAGTGCGGGGTGGCCTGGGCGTCCGGCACGGTGATGTCGGCGGACTTGGTGGTGCGGGCGTCGATGGTGAGCGTGAGGTCCTTGGTGACGCTCAGCTTCGGGTTGACCAGCCAGTCGAGACCGCCGTCGAAGGTGGTGAAGTCCTTGGCGATCCAGGCGTCGAGCAGGTACGTGCCCTTCGGCACCCGGAAGCTGGCGGTCCCGGTGTCGGAGACGGGCACGACGTAGTCGCGGCCGTTGCCGAGGCCCGAGTAGCCCGCGAGGTCGGTGGCGTAGACACCGGTCGGGTTGCCGTCGCGCCCGATGTGCTTGACGGTGACGGTGTACGACTGCACCTCGCGCGTGACCGCGGCCGCCGTGCGGATGCTCTGCCCGCCGCCGGTCGCCGTGACGTACGCCGAGTAGGCGCCGTCGAGGGTGCCGCCCAGCTTGGTGTCGACGGTGAGGTCGACGGCGGCCGTGCCGCCCGCCGGGACGGTCACCTTGGTCGCGCCGAGCTTGAAGAAGCCGGCCGGGGCCGCCGCGCCCTTGGGGTCGGTGCCGGCCGCCGCGAGGCTGAGGGTGACGTCCTTGGTACCGGTGTTCCGGTAGGTCACCTGCTTGGTGACCGGGGTGTCGTCGGTGTGCGGCCACTGCTGCACACCGAAGTTCACCGACACCGGGTCGGCGAGCACGGTCTGCTTGATGGCCTTGTCGACGGCGATCCGGCCCGAACCCTGCTCGAACGGCGTGTACTTGCCGCCCTTCGCGGAGCCGGTCAGGGCCGCCTTCAGCTGCTGGTAACCCCAGTCGGGGTGCTCCTGCTTGAGGATGGCGGCGGCACCCGCGACGTGCGGGGTCGCCATCGACGTACCGGAGATGGTCAGGTAGCCGGGCGGGTTCTCGCCGACCTCCTGGTCGATGACGCTGCCCTTGGCCGCGGCCGCGGTGATGTCGACGCCGGGCGCGGTGACGTCCGGCTTGATGGAGCCGTCGGCGGCGGGGCCGGTGGAGGAGAAGTCGGCCAGCTTGTCGTTGCCGTCGACGGCGCCGACGGTGAGCGCGGCGGCCGCGCTGCCCGGCGAACCGATCGACTCGGGGCCCTCGTTGCCCGCGGCGATCGCGAACAGGATGCCCTTCTCGGTGGAGAGCTTGTTGACCTCGGCTTCGAGCGGGTCGATCTCCGGGGTGTCGTAGCCGCCGAGGCTGAGGTTGACGATGTCGGCGCCCTCGGCCGCCGCCCACTCCATGCCGGCGAGGATGCCGGAGTCGTCACCGGAGCCGGTGTCGTCCAGGACCTTGCCGTTGAGGATCTTCGCGCCGGGCGCGACACCCGTGTACTTGCCGTGCGACTTGGCGCCGGTGCCCGCCGCGATGGACGCGACGTGCGTGCCGTGGCCGAAGTGGTCGGTGGCGTCGGCGGCCCCGCTGAAGTTCTTGGACTCGATCACCTGGTCCTTGAGGTCCGGGTGGGTCGTGTCGATGCCGGTGTCGAGGACCGCGATCTTGACGCCCTTGCCGTTGTAGCCGGACTTCCAGGCCGTGGGCGCGCCGATCTGCGGCACGGACTTGTCGAGGCTGGCCTTGCGGACGCCGTCGAGCCAGACGTGCGCGATGCCGGCGGCGGCCTTGTTCCCGTTGGTGACCGCGTCCCAGAGCTCGGGCGTGTCCTTGACCGGGGTCTGCACGGCGTCGGCGTTGAGCGTCTTGAGGCTGTGCCGCAGGGTGCCCGCGTCCCGCACGTCGGCCCTGGTGGCCGCGGCGGCGCCGCTGTACCCGACGATGACCTTCAGGCCGTTCCTCTGCGCCCTACGGGTCGCGGCCTTGTTCAACTCGGTGACGTCGAAGAGCCGTTGGTCCAGCTTGCCGGAGGACACCAGCTGGACGGCGTCACCGGGGACGACGAGGGTGTGCCCGTCGACCTTGCTGATCCGGAAGGGTATGTGCTGGCGCCCCTCGGCCCGCTCCAGGCCGACGACGCGGCCCTTGGCGTCCAGGGCGACCCGGTCGCCGGTGATCAGGGTGACGTGGTGCTTGGCGGTGAGCGAAGAGGCGGCGGCGGCCGTGGCGGCGCGCTGTTCCGGCTTCGCCGACGCCGGGCTGGTCATGCCCGCGGCGAGCGCGACGGCTGCTGCCGTGGCCACGGTGGCCGCGGCAGCTCTTTTCACTTGTCTGCGCAAGACTCCCCCAGGAGACGGTGTGCCGGGCGAATTCCCCGTTCACCCGGCCGGGGGCAGTCTCGTACGCACATACGTCAACCCCCCGGAATACGGAGTATGCCGGGGGGTGATCAGTGGGCTCAATAGATGAGAGGCCGGTAAGAAGAGTGCGGGACAACTGTTACGCGCCGGGGTGAACACCGTTACACAACCGCGTGGTTTCACGCGGCGCGCCGGTGTTATGCGCCGGCGTTCTCCTTGACGGTGATCTTGCCCTTGCGGATGGTCGCGAGGCGCGGGGCCTTCTTCGCGATCGCGGAGTCGTGCGTGACCATGATGAAGGTCAGCCCGTGCTCCTTCCACATGCGCTCCAGTACGTCCATGATCTCGTCGCGCATGCCCTCGTCGAGGTTGCCGGTGGGCTCGTCGGCGAGCAGCACCTTGGGGTGCTTGACGAGGGCCCGGGCGATGGCGACACGCTGCTGCTGGCCGCCGGACAGCTCGGAGGGCAGGTGGCCGAGGCGCTCGCCGAGACCGACGGACGTCAGCGCCTCGGCGGCGCGCTCACGCCGTTCCTTGGTCTTGATGCCGAGCGGGACGAGGGCGGTCTCGACGTTCTCCTGGGCGGTGAGCGTCGGGATGAGGTTGAAGGACTGGAAGACGAAGCCGATGTTCTCGCTGCGGACCCGGGTCAGCTTGGTCTCGGAGAGCTTGGCCAGGTCGGTGCCGTCGAGGACGACCTCACCGGACGTCGGCCGGTCCAGGCCGCCCAGCATCTGCAGGAGGGTGGACTTGCCGCCGCCGGTGGGGCCCTGGATGACCAGGCGGTCGCCGTCGGCGATGGTGAGGTCGATGCCGTCGAGGGCGCGGACGGTGTCCTTGCCGCGTGTGTAGAGCTTGGTGACGTTTCTGAGTTCGTACATGGTGGCTCCTGGAGGGTTTCGGGGTGGGGCGGTCGGGTGTCGGCTGCGGGCCGGTGGGGGTTGCTCGCGCAGTTCCCCGCGCCCCTTTGGGGCGCCTCAGCCGCGGGCGCCTTGTCAGCTGACCCAGCTGCGGGCAGGCGTGCCGCAGGGCGGCACGGGTGGGCGCTGGGGGTCCCCCCGGCCGAAGGCTGGGGGAGGCACCCGGCCAGCGCCGGTGAGCGACACCCCCACCCCAGCCGCAGCCGACGTCAACTACTCGACCCGCCGAAGTGCATCCGCCGGCCGCAACCTGGACGCGCGCCAGCCGCCGAACGCGCCCGCGATCAGGCCGCCGGCCACCGCGAGGCCCACCGCCAGCGCGATCGTCGTCACGCTGACCGGAGCCGTGAGGGCGACCTCCAGGGTCTTCGCGGTCTGCCGGCCGGGACCGCCGCCGAAGCCGCCGCCCCCACCGCCGCCGAAGCCGCCACCACCGGTGCCGCCACCACCGCCGCTGCCGACGGAGGCGTCCAGCGTGGGGCTGATCGCGGTGACCACGTAGGCGCCGACCAGACCGAGCCCGATCCCGAGCGCACCGCCGACCAGGCCGTTGACCATGGCCTCGCCGATGACCTGCCGGGTGACCCGGCCGGACTTCCAGCCCAGCGCCTTCAGCGTGCCGAACTCACGGACGCGGCGGGAGACCGCCGAGGAGGTGAGCAGGCCGGCGACCAGGAACGCGGCCACGAGCACCGCGATGGACAGCCACTTGCCGACGTTGGTGGCGAGCGAGGACGCCGTGGAGAGGGAGCCGGAGACGGTGTCCGCGAGGTCGGCGGAGGTGGTGACCGTCGTACCCGAGACGTTGCTCTGGATGGTCTTCTTGACCGAGGAGATCTGCTTGGAGTCGGTCGCCTTGACGTAGATCGTGGTGACCTTGTTCTTCTCGTCGGCCAGCGTCTGCGCCTGCTTCAGCGGCATGTAGAGGTTGGCCGCCGCGTCACCGCTGTCGGCCGTCGCGATGCCGATGATCGTGAACTTGACCTTGTTGATCGTGACGGTCGAACCGACCTTGTACTTCTTCTCCTTGGCGAACGCCGAGTCGGCGACCAGCACCTTGGCGTTCGTCTCGGTGGTCTTGAAGGTACGGCCGCTGGTGATCTTCGACGAGGTCAGCGGGCCGACCGCGGTCTGGGTGACGTCGGTGCCGTAGACCGTGTACGAGTTGACGTCGAAGTTGGCGCCGCCGCCCTGGACCTCGCCCTGCGGCTGGCCGGTGCTGCCGCCGCCGGGGCCGCCGGCGTTGCCGCCGGAGCCCTGGTTCTGCTGGAACTGACCCCGGGTGAACTGGCCGCTGATCTTGACCACGTTGAGGTTCAGCCCGCCGACCGCGGTCGCGACGCCCTTCTGGTCGCCGACCTTGGTGACGGTGGTGGAGGCGAGGGTGCTGAAGCCCTGCACCATGACGCGGTCACTGCTCTGCGTGGACGACGAACCGTTGTTCTGCGCGTCGAAGTTGAAGCGGGGCCGCTGGGAGGCGCTCGCGGACGCCGTCGCAGCCTTGGTGACCGTCATGTCCGTACCCAGGCCGTACAGCGACTGGAGGACCTTGTCCTGGGCCTTCCCCATGCCGTTGGACACGGAGTTGACCACGATGACCAGTGCGATGCCCAGCGCGAGGCCGGAGGCGACGACGAGAGCCGCCTTTCTGCGGCGGCGCAGTTCGCGCCTCAGGTAGGTGAAGAACATGACCGCAAGGTAGGGACGCACCGTGATGGCTCGATAAGGCCTAAATAAGAGATGCATGAGAAGGCTGTACGGAGGCCAGGAATGACCCCGCACCGGGCTGTCAGCGCCGCCCGGGCACGCCGGGACCCCGGCCGGGCGGGGGAATCACCGGCCGGGGCGGCTCGAAGCCCGTCGCTCAGCGCCCGCCCAGGAGTACGTCCGCGGCGCGTTCGGCGAGCACGGTCACCGGGGCGTGGGTGTGCGCCCGTACCAGGCCGGGCATCGCGGCGGCGTCCACCACCCGCAGACCGGTCACGCCCCGGACCGCGAACGCCGGGTCGACGACGGCCTGTTGGTCCGTGCCCATCCGGCAGGTACTCACCAGGTGGTGGATGCTGCCGCCGGTGGCGCGGATGTACGCGGTGATGTCGTCGAGGTCCTCGGAGAGCGCGCCGTCCGTGAGCGGCTTGCCCAGCCACTGCGCCAGGTCGGGCTGACGCAGGATCCGCTGGGCCGCGCGGACACCCGCGACCAGGGTGCCCAGGTCCTCCCCCGCCTCGTCGCTCAGGTAGCCGGGGTCGATCAGCGGGGTGTCGTACGGGTCGGCGCTGCGCAGGGTGACGGTGCCTCGGCTGTGCGGGCGCATGAGGATGACGCCCAGGGCCATGCCGTGCGCGGCGGGCCGCTGGTGCTCGCCCAGCGGCACCACCAGGTGGACGATCTCGACGTCGGGGGCGTCGAGTTCCTCCCGGGTGCGCAGGAACAGCAGCGCCTCGGAGATGATCGAGTCCAGCGAGCCGTGGCGGTCGCGCAGGTACTGGTCGATCTGCTCGGGCGAGGTGCCCGAACCGGGCGACCAGAAGCCCTGTGCCTCGAAGGCCAGCGGGACGAGCAGATGGTCCGTCAGGTCGCGGCCCACCCCCGGCAGGTCCCGCACCACCGGGACGCCGTGCCGGGCGAGTTCCCCGGCGGGGCCCACGCCGGACCGTAGCAGCAGGTGCGGGCTGCCCACGGCGCCGGCCGACAGGATGACGTCGCGTTCGGCGCGCAGGGTCTCGGTGCCCGACTCCCCCTCGACCTCGATCCCGACCGCCCGCGTGCCCTCGAACAGCACCCGGCGCACCAGCGTGTCCGCGAGGACGGTCAGGTTGGGCCGCTCCCGGGCCGGTGTCAGATAGGCGTCGGCGGAGCTGTGCCGCAGGCCGTCGCGGTGGGTCGCGCGGGCCAGGGCGTACCCCTCCTGGACCTCGGCGGCCGGGGTGTACCCGAGGCGCGCGCAGGCGTCGACGAAGGCCGGGGTCACGGGCTGCGGATAGCGCAGTCCGGAGAGGCTGATCCGCTGCTCGGCGCGGTCGAAGTAGGGCTGCAGGTCGTCGTGGCCCCAGCCGTCCAGGCCCGCCTGCGCCCAGCCGTCGTAGTCCGCCCGGTGGCCGCGGGTCCACAGCTGGGCGTTGATCACCGAGGAGCCGCCGACCGCTTTGCCGCGCGGGATCGGTATCGCGCGGTCGCCCAGGCCGGGCTGGGGCACCGTGCTGAAGTTCCAGTCCAGGTCGCCGCCGAACAGCCGCGGGAAGAGGATCGGCACCCGCACCTCGGGGCGGGTCTCCGGAGTCCCGGTGCCCGCCTCGACGAGGAGGACCCGGGCCGTGCCGTCCGCGCTGAGCCGGTCGGCGAGCACGCAGCCGGCGGAACCGGCCCCGACGATGACGTAGTCCCACCGGCTCACCGGGCGACCGCCTCTCGGCCCCGGGCGGTGCCGTCCGGGGGCGTGGTCAGGCCCCAGGTGGTGCTCTTCCGGCGGTCCCGGGCGGTGCCTTTGCGGCGCGGGGTGTCGGCCATGACAGCTCCTTCTTGTGTGCGGAGAGTGCTGAGGGGGGTGACGGGGCGACTGCTGGGTGACCGGGCGGGCGGTGCGTCAGCGGGCCGCGGGGGCGGAGTCGGAGGGCGAGGCGGCGGTGGTGGAGGCGGGGGCGGTGGCCTGCTCCGGGGCCGCGGCGGGGCGGGCGCGCAGCACGTGCCGGAGGAGGGCGAGACCGGCCAGGATCATGACCAGGCCGCAGACGCCGTTCCAGCCGAAGGCGGAGTACGCGCGCACGCCCAGCCAGGAACCGGCGCTGCCGCCGAGGAACGCACAGGTCATGTACGCGGTGTTGAGGCGGGCGCGGGCCTCGGGGCGGAGCGCGAAGATGCGCGCCTGGTTGGCGACCTGACCGGACTGCATGGCCACGTCGAGCAGGAGCATCCCGGCGCCCAGGCCGACCAGACCGACGGCGCCGCCGAGGTGACCGGTCAGCAGCAGGGCGCCGGCGGCGATGGCGCCCACCATGCACACCAGGTTGACGACGTCGGGGCCCTGGCGGTCGGTGCGGCGCCCGGCGACCGGGGTGGCGAACATGCTGGCCGCACCCACCAGGGCGAGCACGCCGACGGCCGGGGTGCCCAGGTGGTAGGCCGGGCCGGTGATGTACAGCGCGAGGGCGGTCCAGGCGGCGCTGAAGGCGGCGAAGACCAGCACCTGGTTGAGGGCCGAGCGGCGCAGCTGCGGCTCGGTGCGCAGCAGGTGCAGGGAGGCCGCGAGCAGGGCCGGGTAGGGCTGGTCGGTGCTCGGGGTGGTGGTGGGGAGCGCGGCGGCCAGGGCCAGGGTGAGGACGAGGACCAGGCCGGCGGCGACCAGGTAGGGGGCGCGCCAGCCGAGCCACTCGCCGAGGGTGCCGGAGAAGGTGCGGGCCAGCAGGATGCCGCCGATCAGGCCCGACAGCAGGGTGCCGGTGACCGCGCCGCGGCGCTCCGGCGCGGTGAGGCCGGCCGCCATCGGGATGAGGATCTGCGGGACCACGGTGGTCAGGCCGACCAGCGCGCTGGCGACGGCGAGGACCGGCAGGGCGGTGGCGGTGCCCGCGAGCACCAGGCCGGCACAGGTCACCAGCAGCAGGGTGGTGACCAGGCCCCGGTGGCGCAGCCGGTCGCCGAGCGGGACCAGCAGGAAGATGCCGGCCGCGTAGCCGAGCTGGGCGCAGGTGACCACGACGGCCGCGGACTCCGGGGAGACGTGCAGGTCGTCGGCGATGAGCGGGCTGATCGCCTGTGGGAAGTAGATGTTGGCCACCGCGACGCCGCAGGCGACGGAGAGCAGCAGGATCAGGCGCCGGCTCAGCGTCGGCGAGGAGGGCGAGGGAGCGGAGGGAGGCCCAGCGGACACGACACACCTCTGGCGAGGAAGGGGACAGAGACAGGGAAAAGCTGAGAAGTACTGAGAGGTACTGAGAAGTGCTGAGAGGGGAGCCGAGAAGAGGGGCGGAGCCGCGAGCTCCGCACGGAACCGTTTTAACCGGTTCCTCGACGGTACCAGTAAAACCGGTTCCGAAGTAGGGTGGTTCTCATGCCCGACACACCCGCGCCCACGGCCCCCCGCTTCCGCAGCGGCGCGGGCCGGATCTGCCTGGACTTCATGCGCACGCTCCGGTTGCGCGGCATGGACGGCGCCACCGAGGAACTGGACACCCCCGAGGCCCTGACCGCCTGGGTCGCCCAGCTGGGCCCCTATCCCGACGGCACGGCCGTCCCGGCCCCGGCACCGGACGTGCTCCGCGAGGCACAGGCGCTGCGGGAGGCGGTGCACGCGCTGCTGACCGCGGCCCGCTCGCCCGCCGGCCCGGCCGGCTGCCCGCCCGGGGAACGGGAGCTGCTGAACCGGGCCGCCGCCGCGGCGCCCCCGGTCCCCGTGCTCGCCGCGGAGGGCACGATGACCTGGACCGCCGCGGACCCGGTGGGCGCGGTCCTCGCCGACATCGCGCGCGACGCGCTCGCGCTGGCGACCTCGCCCGCCCTGGACCGGGTGCGGGCCTGCTCCGGACCGCACTGCGCCGCCTGGTTCCTCGACACGTCCCGCCCGGGCAACCGCCGCTGGTGCTCGATGGAGACCTGCGGCAACCAGGCCAAGAAGCAGACCTGGCGCTCCCGGCACACGAGCCCGACCGGGGCCTGACGGGCCGTCGCCTCGGCCGCGGGCTCAGCGGGGACCGGCGGCAGGCGGTGCGGCGGGGCGGACGAAGCCCCGGTCGACGTAGACCAGCGCCTCCCGCTCCTGGGAGGTGACGCAGTCCAGGACCCGGCCGACCAGCATGCTGTGGTCGCCGCCGTCCACGACCTCGTGCATCCGGCAGGCCAGCCGGACCACCGCCCGGGGGATGCCGGGCAGTCCGCGTTCCAGGGGCTCGGTGTCGCCCGCGGCGAACCGGTCGACGCCCGAGGTCGCGAACCGCCGGGCGATCTCCGACTGGTCGTGCGCCAGGACGTTCACCATGAAGTGGCCGGCGACCGCGAACGCGGCGTGCGTACTGGCCTTCTTGTCCAGACTCACCGTCACCAGCGGCGGGTCGAGGGAGAGGGAGACGAAGGAACTCGCGGTGAATCCCCAGCGGCGTCCGCTGTCGTCGACCGTGGTGGTGACGACAACCGGGCCGGGGACCCGGGACATGGCGCGGGTGAAGCCGATTTCCTCGGCAGCTTCTTCGGCAGCGACGGACATGGGATACGGCGCCTCCTCGGGCGTGGTCTCGGTCAGGGCGTCAGGGCGTCAGGGCGTCAGGGCGTCAGGGCGTCAGGCGACGCTCGCGCGGGGGGCCGGGTCGCCGGTGGTGTCCGGGAGGAGCGAGCCGTGTCCGGCGCCGCCCAGGGCTTTGAGGAAGGAGCGGGCCCAGTGGTGGACGTCCCGCTCGCCCAGGTGCCGGCGCAGCTCCTGCATGCGGCGCCGGCCGTCCGCCGGGTCCAGGGTGAGGGCGGTGGCCATGACGTCCTGGAGTTCGTGCCGGTGGTGCGGGTTGACCAGCAGGGCCCTCGTGAGTTCCTGCGCGGCGCCCGCGAACTCGCTGAGCACCAGCGCGCCGCCCAGGTCGGGGCGGGCGGCGACGAACTCCTTCGCGACCAGGTTCATGCCGTCGCGCAGCGGTGTCACCAGCATGACGTCGGCGGCCCGGTAGAGGGCGGCGAGTTCGGTGCGGTCGACGGTGGTGTGCAGGTAGTGCACCGGTACCTGGCCGACCTGCCCGAAGGTGCCGTTGATGTGCCCGACCCGGGCCTCGATGCGGGCGCGCAGGCGCCGGTAGTGCTCGACGCGCTCCCGGCTGGGGGTGGCGATCTGGACGAGGACGGTGTCCCGGGCGGTGGCGCGGCCGTCGGCGAGGAGTCCCTCGAAGGCGCGCAGCCGCTGGTCGATGCCCTTGGTGTAGTCGAGGCGGTCGACCCCCAGCATGATCCTGCGGTGCCCGCCCAGTTGCCGGCGGAGCTGCCGGGCCCGTTCCCGTACCGTCTCGCCGTTGGCCAGCTCCTCCAGGCCGGCCGCGTCGACCGAGATCGGGAAGGCGCCGACGCGGACCTCGCGGTTGCCCACGAGGACGGTGCCGAGGACGGACGAGCGGGGCGCGTGGCCGACGCTCTCCGCCCGCCGCAGCCGGCGTACCAGGTGCAGGAAGTTCTGTGCGCCGCCGGGGAGTTGGAATCCGACCAGGTCGGCGCCGAGCAGGCCGTCGACGATCTGGCTGCGCCAGGGCAGCTGGAGGAAGAGCTCGGGCGGCGGGAACGGGATGTGCAGGAAGAAGCCGATCCGTACGTCGGGCCGCAGGGCGCGCAGCAGTTCGGGGACGAGCATCAGCTGGTAGTCCTGGACCCAGACGGTGGCCCCGGGGGCGGCGAGGGCCGCCGCGTGCCGGGCGAAGCGCTGGTTGACCCGCTGGTAGCTCTGCCACCAGCCGCGGTCGAAGTCGGGCGGCACCACCACGTCGTGGAAGAGCGGCCACAGCGTGGTGTTCGAGAAGCCCTCGTAGTACTCCCGGTACTCGGTCTCGTCCAGCGGGACCGCGTGCAGCCGGACGTCCTGGTCGGGCAGGTCCGCGGGGGCGCTGTCGGCGGTGGTGCCGGCCCAGCCCGCCCAGGCGCCCCGGCGGGTGCGCAGGATGGGTTCGAGGGCACTGACCAGTCCCCCCGGACTGCGCCGCCAGCGCGGCCCGTCCGGGCCCCGGGTGTCCAGGTGGACCGGGAGACGGTTGGCGACGACGACGAAGTCCGCGCCGGATGCGAGGGGCTGGCTGGTCCTGAGCATGTCCACGTCCTGCTTTCCCTCCTACGGGAGTGACCGCGCCCCGAAAGGGGCGCGGGGCTGCGTTCGCTGTGCGGCTCCGCCGCGTGGGCGCGACCAGCCACGACGGCCCCGCAGTTGACACACGGCCCCTACAGCGGAGCGCTTTCGCGGAAGTCGACGATCGTCTTGAGGTCAGTCGTGCTCCGGTAGTTCTTGAAGATCTCGACGAGACCCTCGTAGTCCCGGAAGCTGTGCACGGTGGAGAGCAGGCGCCTGCCGTCGACGATGCCGGACAGCAGCATCTGCATGGCCGTCTGGATCACGTTCGCGGAGTGGTGCATCGGGAACGCGGTGACGTCGAAGGGCGAGGCGCTGATGTTGATGCCCTTGGCGAGCATCAGCCAGGTGTCGAACTTCTGCATCTCCTGGGAGGCCCCGTACAGCACGTACCGGCCCTTGGGCCTGAGCCGGCGCATCGCCACCCGCCGGGGGTCCTTCTCCTCGTCCTCGACGCGCACGGTGGGCAGCGCGTCGAAGACGTAGTCGAAGGTGTTCTCGGCGACCTCCGCGATGAGCTCCTCGGGCAGGTAGGCACGCTCGGAGAAGTGTTCCGTGGCGTGCTGGTTGCGCATCGGGTTGGCGTCGACGGACACCACCTGGTTCGGGGCGAACAGGCGCCTGATGACGCTGCCGGCGATGATGCCGATCGGGCCGGTGCCCATGATGAGGACCCTGTCGCCGATCTTCGGCGGGTTGCCCAGGAGGGAGCGCAGCGCACCCGTGGTCGGCTCGATGAAGGACGCCTGCAGGTCGTCGAGGGCGTCGGGGATCTTCACGGCGGCGGCCCGCAGGTCGTCGTTGAAGTTGCGGTCGGCCCAGAACACGTCCTCCTTGACCTCGCCGGAGAAGACCGGGCGCAGCGACCGGTACTCGGCGAAACCGCCGAAGTCGGTCTGCCCCCAGTAGACGATCCGGTCGCCGATCGCGATGTCGGAGCGGGTGAACTCCGGGCCCTTCTCGACGACTTCGCCGAGGTACTCGTGCCCCAGGATCACCGGGTACTCGGAGGGGAACAGGTGCCCTTCGAAGAAGGAGATGTCGGTCGAGCAGATCGACACGCAGCGGGTGCGCAGCAGCAGGCCGTCGGCGGGCGCCGCCGGGCGCGGCACGTCGGCGAGCACGGTCTGGCGCGGGGCGAGGAGCTGAAGGGCCTTCATGGTCTGCATGGTTGTCCTTCCGGGCAGGTCGCGGTTGAGGAAGTGGGGCCGGTACCGGGGCAGGTCAGCGGCGCATGGCGAGGCCGCCGCCAAGCAGGTACCGGCCCGCCATCTCGACGTTGGTGGGCGAGAGGGTGATGTGCTTCGCGGCCGAGTGGGCGTCGCGGAAGTAGCGTTCGAGCAGGCTGCTCGCGTACAGCGAGGAGGTGCCCGCCACCGTGAACAGCGAGGTGATCGCCGCGCAGCTCAGCTCGGCCACGGTCGCCGCGGTCAGCCGGACCGTGGCGCTCAGCGCGTCGCCGCCGGTCTCGCCGTACTGCTCGGCGTGCCAGCCCGCGTCCGCGAGCAGCAGCCGCGCGGCCCGTACCTTCGCCTCGGCGCGGGCGTACCGGTCCTGCACGGTGTGGCCCGCGGCCAGCGTGGTGGTGCCCGCGGCCGGCCGCTTGGCCAGGGCGAGCCGCTGGAACTCGCGCAGCGCGCCGCGGGCCGCGCCCAGCACGGTCGACGACGAGCCGAACAGCCCGAAGTCGTAGTAGCTGATGCCGTAGCCGCGGGACGGGCGGGCGGGCGGTGCGGCGAACATGTCCCGCTGGTCGACGGTGTAGTGCCCGGCGACGAACACGTCGTCGACCTCGTAATCCTCGCTGCCGGTGCCCCGCAGGCCGAGGGTGTGCCAGGTGTCCAGCATCCGTACGGCGGACTTCGGCACGAACAGCATCCGGATCTCCGGGCCGCCGCCGTCCGTGGTGCGGGGTGCGCCGCCGGTGGTGACACGGGCCGCGCACACCAGCCAGGCGGCGTGCGCCGAACCGCTGGCGAAGCCCCAGCGGCCGGAGAGCCGGTAGCCGCCGTCGACCGCCTCGGCCGTCCCCGTCGGGTTGACCGAGCCGACGACCAACGCGTCCTGGTCCCGGAACAGTTCACGGGCCTGCGGCTCCGGCAGGTAGTCCGAGATCCGGCCGATGGCCGCCTGCACCCCCATCTGCCACGCGATCGCCGGATCGAGCCGGGCCAGTGCCTGCAGCACCTGCGACCCGGTCTCCAACGACACCTGGGCACCGCCCAGTTCACGGGAGACCAGCATCCGGGGAAACCCGGCGTCCCGCAGTGCCTCGAACACCGGGAGCGGCGAGAACCGCTGCCGCTCACCCTCCTCGCGCCACTTCTCGATGACGGGGGCGATCGCGTCGACACGGCCGAGCCAGTCGGCCGTCTGAGCCGGCACGGGTTTCCCGTCGAGCAGGGCGAGGAACTCCTCGCCCTCGTGGTCGTGGTCCATACCCACCTCCTTCAGGTCGCTCGGAGCGTAGGCAGCGCAAACACGTGTTCAATACGGGAAACCGGCCGGTAGTAGGGCCCGCGGACCGACAGCCCCGGCCCCCGCCCGCACACGGCAAAGAGCGGCACACGGGGACGGCAAGGGGCGGGCAAGGGCGAGAAAGGGCCGGCAAAGGAAGCGGGGCCGATGCGGCACGGGGAGCCGACGGGCACCCCGTGGCACCACGTTCCGGGCAGCGGAGAGGGGCGGCCCGCAGGAGAGTTCGCGGGCCGCCCCTGGACGGGCGTGGGAGGGTCAGCCTGTCTGTTCCAGCAGGCCGGCGAAGGCCAGCCACAGGTCGATGTGCTGGTGCACGGCGGCGATCAGCGCGGCCCGGCAGTGACCGGGCAGGGCGTCCGCCAGTACCGCGCCCTCGGCGCCGACGAGCGCACGGTTGTCGAGCATGCGCAGCAGGTGCCGTCCGGGGTCGGAGAAGCGGATCGAGGGGTCACGGGCGAGCACGGCGAGGGGGTCCTTGGCCAGGACGCGCCGCCGCACCGGGCGGGCCGGGGCGTCGGCGGGGCCGACCGCGGCCAGCGGCAGGGGCTCGGCGCCGGTGGTGTTCCGCCGTGCCCGGACCGGGTCCTCGCCCCGCTCCATCCGCGCCCGCACGTCCCGGGCGGTGCCCACCGACACCCCGGCCGCGGCGGCGATCCGGCGCAGTGACGCCTCCGGATGCCCGCGCAGGTACGCGGCCGCGCGCTCCCGGCCGGCGGCGGGGTCCACCGGGCGGGCCCGGCCGTCCCGTCCCACCCGGGTGTTCAACTGGGGTCCGTTCCCGGATGAACGCTGTCGCAGCGTCGCGACGGTCTTCGTGGACAGGCCGGTGGCCTGGGCGATCGCCCGGTTCGACCACGCGGGGTAGGCGGCCAGGATGCGCCGGGCGGCCGCCGACCGCTCCTGCTGGTTGAGCCGCCGCCCGTGGTGCAGGTTCGCCCGTACGGAGGCCACGAACGCCTCCCGCTCGTCGCCGTCGAAGAACCGCACCTCGATCTCCGGGCGGCCGGCCAGCATCGCCGCGGTGAGCCGGTGCATGCCGTCGACGACCCGCAGCGTGCGGCGGTCCACCAGGATCGGGGGCAGTTCGCCGAGCTCCATGAGGGATCTGGCGTAGGCCAGGTCCACGTCCTCGGCCCGGGGGGAGTCGGCGGGCGCCAGTGCGGCGACCGGCACGCTCTCCACCGGGGACGGTACCGGGTCCGGCCGGGTGGGGGGTGGGGGTGTCGTCATGGCCGGCGGTCCACGACTCCCCGGCCGAGGACGGCGAGCAGCGCAGCCACTCCGGCCGGACCGGGCACCCGCAGGTCGCAGTGGTCCCGCAGCTCCGGCACCGCCTCGTCGGGACCGGCGGGCGCGCTGTAGACGGTGGCGGCGGGCCGGCCCTGGGCGCGGCGCCGGGCCAGCAGCCGGAGCACGGGGAGGTCGGCGAGGTCGTCACCGGCGTACAGCACGGCGTGCGCGGGCCGTTCGGCGAGGAACCCGGTCAGGGCCGTGGCCTTGTCGACGCCGTCCGGCCGTACTTCGAGGACCCGGCGCCCCGCCTCGACCCGCAGCCCGAGGTCGTCGGCCAGTGCGCGCACCGGGGGTGCCAGAAGGCGCAGGGCCGCGCCGGGGTCCGGACAGCCCCGGGTGTGCACGCAGATGCTGTGCGCCTTGTCCTCGATGCGGGCGCCGGTGCCGTGCCGGGCCACCAGCGGGCGCAGTTGCCGGCGCAGCCGGTCGATCGCCGGGTGCGGCGCGGGGGTGCGCAGCCGGCCGGTGGCCGAGTCCCAGCGCTGCAGGCCGTAGTGGCCGAGCACGGTGATCCGCGGTGCGCCGGCGCCGGTGCGCAGGGCGGCCGCGGCCACCACGTATCCGGCCGGGCGGCCGGTCGCGATCACCACGCGCATCCCGTGCCGGGCGAGGGTGACGAGGGCTGTGAGGGCCTGCGGCAGCGGGCGGGCGGCGGCGGGGTCGGTGACGATCGGGGCGAGGGTGCCGTCGAAGTCGACGGCGACGACCGCCTCCTCGGGGCGGTCGAGGAGGGCCCTCAGGCCCTCGGCACCCGCGGGTGTGATTCCCGTGGTACCGGCCTTGCGTAGGGCCGGCCACAGCTCTTCGTCCGGCGTGCGGACAGGGCGAAGCGATGACGTGCTGGTCATGGGCGGTGTCTCCGTTGGCGTCCACATGTGGGATGACGGGCGCTGAGACAGCCGGGAACGTCAGCGGTCCACGGCTGGTGGCCCTCGCCCGGACGGCCGGCCGCCGGCGGCGGGCATCGGTCACCGGTGCGGAGGGAGGCGCGGAGGTTCACATAGGCGAGGAACGAGGCCTCGGGTGAGAAGGCGTCACATGGGTGGGCAGTACCGAAGACACCGGAGATCGGTGCCGGGCGGCCGCAACGGCGTCGCCTTCGGCGCGCTTTCGGCCACGGTCGTGCTGCTGCTGTACATGCTCGGACATCCCCCGTCGCGTTTTCACACGTACTTCTGCGCAGTGGCGAGTTCACAGGGCGCCGACTTCGAAGACCAGGGGAAGTTGTGGCCGACTGGACACAAGCGGCCAACTCCGCCTCCGCCGCCCGCCGTCGATCCGTTCCGGTGCCACCCGGACGCGGGGCTTCCGGTCCGCGGCGACAACCGCCGCCCCTCCGCCCGCACCCCGCCGACCTGCGGAGACAACTCCCGTCCGGTATTCCGGACTACCATCCGGCAGATTCGGGGGGCCGTACGGACCCTACCCGGATGTACAGAATTCAATGAAGCAAACGGGGAGGAAGATTGTGGACAGCAGGCCACCCGGAGACGCACGGCTCATTGACAGATCCACGGGCCTCTCCACCGCGGCCTCGGAGCTCCTCGACCAGACCGTCGGCACGCTGACGGCGCTCACGAGTCCGGACATCGCGGCGAGCTACCGGACCCTGGCCGAAACGGATGGTCCAGTTCCGCTGGCGGACGCCGACCGGCGGCTCGGCGGCCCGGGAAGCGCCGTCCGGCTGCTGGACCTGGGCCTCGCACACGTCCTGCCGCACGACCCGCCGGTCCTCGCGGCGGCGGCCCCCTTACCGGCCCTGGAAGCGGCGCTCGCCCACAAGCAGCACGAACTCAACGCCCAGTACGACATCGTCGCCCGCTCCCAGCGGGAGGCCGCACAGATACGCCGGCTCGCGCACCGGCAGGCGCAGGCGGCCACCTCGCACCGGCTGGCCCGGGTGCTCACCGACTCCGACGACATCGCGGCCCTGTCCAACACCATCGGCACGGCGGCCACCGCGGAGCATCTGACCCTGGAGACGTTCCGCTACGACCTGCCCCTGTCGGACGGCTCCGCACAGCCGCCCACGGCCGCCTCGATCGCCCGGGGCGTACGGCACCGCAGCATCTACGAGTCCGCCTTCCTGAGCGACCCGGTGGGCGCCAGGATCATCGAGCGCTGCGCCGCGGCCGGGGAGGAGATACGGCTGCTGCCGCGGCTGGAGATGAAGATGAAGGTCACCGACGGCGCCCAGGCCCTGCTTGCGCTCACCCCGACCGGTTCCAGCGCGGCCCTGCACCTGACCTCGCCGGTCGCCGTGGACGCGCTGTGCCACTACTTCGAGCTGCTGTGGCGCGACGCCCGGCCGCTGACGCTCTCCGGCTCCTCCGGCTACGGGGACCGGGAGGGGCAGCGGCACGAGATCGCCGCGCTGATGCGGCAGGGCCTCAAGGACGAGGCGATCGCCCGGCGCCTCGGGCTGACCCCGCGCACCGTGCGCCGCCGGATCAGCGAGTTCATGGAGGAACTCGCCGCCGAGACCCGCTTCGCCGCGGGCACCGAGGCCCAGCGCCGCGGCTGGTTCGACGCACCCGCCGAGTAGGCGGCGGAACGCGGAAGGCGGCCGCCCCGAGGACGGCCGCCTTCCGTGCGGATCCGTGGTGCGCGGGTGGCTCAGACGGCCGAACCGGCCTTCCAGTCCGCCCAGTTCAGGTTCCAGCCGTTGAGGCCGTTGTCGGCGGCCACGGTCTTGTCGCCGGTGTTGGAGACGACCACGACGTCACCGATGATCGAGTGCGTGTACATCCAGTAGGCGGGCGTGGTGGTGTCGTCGGCGCCCTTGGTGTCGGACAGGCCGACGCAGCCGTGGCTGGTGTTCACCGAGCCGAAGATGGACTTGGCGCCCCAGTAGTTGCCGTGCAGGAAGGTGCCGGAGCTGGTGAGGCGGATGGCGTGCGGCACGTCCTTGATGTCGTACTCGCCCTTGCCGTCGTTGTCGGTGAAGCCGACGGTCGCGCCGTTCATGCGCGTCTGCTTGTACTTCTCGGACATCACCATGATGCCGTTGTACGTTGTGTTCTCGGGCGAACCGGCCGAGATCGGGATGGTCTTGATGGTCTTGCCGTCCTCGGTGACCTTCATCTCCTTGGTCTTGGCGTCGACGTAGGAGACCTGGTTGCGGCCGATGTGGAAGGTGACCGTCTTCTGCTGGACGCCGAAGACACCGGAGGCGCCCTCGACACCGTCGAGCGCCAGCTTCAGCGTGACGGTGGAGTTCTCCTTCCAGTAGTCCTCGGGACGGCAGTCCATGCGCTGGGTGGAGAACCAGTGGCAGACGACCTCCTGGCCGCTGCTGGAGGTGACCGTGATGCCCTTCTGGACGGCGGCCTTGTTCGTGATCTGCTTGTCGAAGTTGATCGACACGGGCATGCCGACGCCGACGGTCGAGCCGTCCTCCGGGGTGAAGGTGCCTATGAAGCTGTTGGACGGGGAGACCGTGGTGAAGGACGCGTTCTCGTGCGCGACCAGGCCGGCGGAGTCCTTGGCCTCGGCGGCGACCTTGTAGGTGGTCGACCGCTCCAGCTGGGCGGAGGGCTTCCAGCTGGTCTTGTCGGCGGACAGGGCGCCGGCGACCGCGGTGCCGTCCGCGGTGGTCATGGCCACGCTGGTGAGCGTGCCCTTGCTGACGGTGACGGCGGCCGAGTTGTTGATCGACGCGTTGTCCGAGCCGTCCTTGGGTGTGATCGTGATGTCGGCCTGGGACGACTTCTTGGCCGCCGCCGCGTCCGCCTGGGACTGCGAACTCTCGCCGCCGCCGGACGCCTTGTCGTCGCTGCCGGAACACGCCGTGAGCACCAGAACACCACCGAGCAGTGCGGACGCGGCCATCAGGCCCTTGCGCCGCTTACTGTCCGTCATCACACGCTTCTCCATCGTTGCCGAGTCCGCGAACACACCGAGAGTCCCCGTCAAGAACCTTCAACGCTACGGCCGCGCCGTCCCGTTCCACATTCTTCGGATCTGTGGGGCACACCACGTCCACAGGGGCGGCCGATGCGGGAGGGGCGGGCCCGCGCGCCCTCTGAGACGACGAAACCCCGGACGGCGGTTGCCGTCCGGGGTCACCGGTTCCCCGGATCGCTCAGCCGATGCCGCCCTCTTCGTCGTCGCGCTCGTCATCATCCTCGTCGAGATCCCAGTCCGGCGAATCCGGATCGTAGGAAATCGGCTCGCTGGACCAGGAGGCCTGCTGGAGCTCGATCCCGGGCACCTCGCTGACCAGGTCGAACGGATCGACGAGATAGGCGATGGCCTCGGCGGTGTCTTCCGTCACAGCGGCCTCGGCGTGCGCCCGCTCGTCGCCCGGCAGGTCGGGATCCCCGGCGACCCGGCGCAGCGCGGCCTTGGTGACCTCGCCGGCGTCCTCGACCTCGAGGACCAGCTCCACCCGAAGCCGTACAAATCGTGATGTCTCTGGAGTGCTCATGGCGGGAGCGTACGGCCGAATCGTCCCGTGACTTTCCCGTGACCCGCGATTTTCACTAACATCGCCCCACACGGCCAATTCGCCAGCGCCACAAGGGGATCGATATTCCGTGTCATCCGCTCGCCGCCCGTTGCTGACCGCCACCGCCGCAGGCACGCTCCTGTGCGCGCTGTGGTTCGTCCCGTCCGCCAACGCGTCACAGGACGCCCCGGCGAGAACCGGCACGTCGGAGGGTACGGCGACCCGCGTCACCCAGCAGGCCCGGGCGCTGTCCGAGGCCACCTCCGAGGCGACCGGGGACGCCACCCGACTCGCCGACACCGGCAGCCCGAACACCACGCCGTACGTCGTCGGCGGCACCCTTTTCCTCGCCGTCGGCGCGGGCTTCGTGGTGTATTCGGTCCGCCGCGAACGGCTGGAATTTTAAATAACTTGACCGGCCTTTGACCCAACGCTCACAGTCGCCCCATGAAGAGATCATCGGGCGTGCGGATCCGCGCCCTCGCCGTCGGCGGCGCGCTGTCCCTCGCCCTCATCACGGGCTGCTCCGGCGGAAGTTCCGAGGACACCGCGGGCACCGCGCGGGAGGCGTCCACCGTCAGGGCGCTGAGCACCGGGGAGTTGAAGCAGCGGATCCTCGCGCAGGGCGAGGTGGACGGCTACAAGGTCAACGCGATCGGCGAAGCCGCGCCGGACCGGAGCACCATCAAGTCCAGCGACGCCGAGTGCCGCCCGCTGGCCTACGTCCTCACCGGCCTCGCCCCGGCCGAACCGGCCACCGAGATCGGCCGCACGGTACGCGAGGACAAGAAGGACCCCACCGACGACGCGACCTCCCTCGGCGACATGGCCGACGGCACGTTCGAGAGCGCGCTCAAGGACTCCCTGAACCTGGACATCACCTCCCTCTCCCTGTCGTCGTACGACGGGAACGGAGCCCGGGACGCCCTCCAGGCGCTCTCGACCGCCCTCAAGACGTGCACCACGGGCTTCACGGGCGGCACCTCCGGCGACGAACAGAAGGTCACCGAGGTGAAGCCGACCAAGGCGTCGGGACTGGGCGACGAGTCGGTCGCCTTCACCGCGACCACCGACATGGACGGCGACAAGGGCCCCCTCCACGCCGAGGTCGTCCGCCACGGCAACACGGTCGCCACGTACTTCACGATGAACATCGGCGCGATGATGGCCGGGAAGACGTACACCGTGCCACCGTCGGTGATCAAGGCCCAGTCAGCCAAGCTGAAGTAGATTGCGCAGTTCCCCGCGCCCCTTTGGGGCCCTGGAGGCGCCCTGCGTCGAAGGCGCGGGCGAC
>NZ_JBEYVI010000049.1:0-86237 GCF_040643955.1 Streptomyces sp. NPDC047061 | reverse complement strand
TCATCCACGACTTCGTCATGCTCAACGCCCTGCGCGAAACCCACGCCGCCCAAGCCGCCATCACCCTGGCCGTGCGCACCCTGCACGCGGCCCTGTACACCGGCTGATCCGGGAGCCGGTGTGACCATGAACGAGCCGCCGGAACCATCGCCGGCACCGTCGTCACAACCGCCGTCGGAGCCGTCCGTGCCGTCGGAGCCGTCCGCCCACGACGGCCACCCGCGCCTGAGGCACCTCAAGGACCAGCTGACCGAGCACCACCGCCGGGCCAAGGCGGAGCGCGAGGAAGCGGAACTGGAGGAGGCCATCGAGACGGCGGCCTTCGACCTGGGGACCGACATCGCGCATCCGGCGCCCGACCACGCGGAAGCCGCCTACGACATCGACACCGACATCGGCGTCGACCCGCGCTAGCCGCCCGCCCAGACTTCGCACCGCACCACAAGGAACTCCCATGACCGACTCCACACCCACCGTCGTCCTCGTGCACGGTGCCTTCGCCGACGCGTCCAGCTTCGCCCGGGTCGTCCCCGAACTGCTGGCCGACGGCCTGAAGGTGCTCGTCCCGGCCGTGCCCAACCGCAGCCTCACCGGCGACTCCGCCTACATCGCCTCGGTGGTCCGGGCGATTCCAGGCCCCGTCGTCCTGGTGGGCCACTCCTACGGCGGTGCCGTCATCACTGTCGCGGGCGCCGAGGAGAACGTGCAGGCCCTGGTCTACCTGGCCGGCTACGCCCTGGAGGAGGGCGAGAGCCTCGGCGAGCTGCAGGGCCGGTTCCCGGACTCCGAGCTCGCCTCGGCCCTGGTGTACACGCCGTTCCCGGTCGAGGGCTCGGACGAGCCCGGCACCGACGTCACCGTCGAGACCGACCGGTTCCCCGCGATCTTCGCCCACGACGTGGACCCGGACCTCGCCCGGGTGCTCGCCGTCTCCCAGCGCCCGCTGGCCGGCGCGGCCTTCGCCGAGGCGGCCCCGGTCGCGGCCTGGCGGACCAAGCCGTCCTGGGGCCTGGTGTCGTCCTCGGACCGCACCATCAACCCCGACGTCGAGCGCTACGGCTACGAGCGCGCCGGCATGACCACGGTCGAGGTCGACTCCTCCCACCTGGTCATGCTCGCGCACCCGAAGAAGGTCGCGGACCTGATCCGCGAGGCCGTCCGCAACGTCACCGACTGACCGGCGACGCCGACGCGTACCCCGAGCGGGACGCGGCCGACTCGGTCGGCTGCCCCGTGGGGCAAACGGCGCACCCCGCAAGGGTGATGCCGAGCGGGCCGCGCACTGGTGTCGACCGGGCGCGGCCCGTCCGCGTGTAGGTACGTGCCATGCGGATGACACCGGCGCGGGTACGAGCACGGCTGCGATCCCCCTGGACCTGGGCGGCCCTCGCCGCCGCGACGGGAACGTGCGGGGCGCTGCCGTTCCTCGTCGCGGGCGGCGACGGTCCCCGCCCCCTCTCGGCCGACGAGGCCCGACGCCTGGCCCTCACCCCGGTCCGCGTGTACCGGGACAGCCCGGCCGAGGTGACGGTACGGGCGCCGCTGCCCGGCGGTACGGCCGTGGTCCGTGCGGTGGTCGACGAGCACCGGCACCGGGCGGTGGGCTGGTTCGACACGGGGGACGCGGCGGAGCGGGGGCTGCTGGCGTGGGACGGCGCCGGGCTGGCGGTCGCCCGTCCGAAGACCGACGGCAGCGCGGGCCCGCTGGCGAGACCGGCGTCGACGGCGGAGGCGGTACGGGACGCCGCGCGGCTGAGGCCGACGGCGTGGATCCGCCGCCGGTACGGGCCGGCCTCGCTGGACACGGCGCTGCGGCTGACGCTGTCGCTGGCCGCCGACCGCCCGGACGACGCGCGGCGGATCGCCCGGTCGGGCCGACGCCGTCTGGGGACGGACCGGATCGACGGCCGGCGGTACGACGTCTTCTCCGCCGCCGACTCACCCCTGAGGTACTGGATCGACGGGACGGGACGGCTGCGCCGGGTCAGGGAGGACCTGGACGACGACCGCACGATCGTGGTGGACGTGACGCGGGCTCGGGTACGAACGGCGGTGCCGGAGGGGCCGTGGGCGAAGGGCTGACGCGGGTTGGGGCCGGGGGGTGCGGACGCTTACCGGCGCTGGCAGGGTGCCTCCCCCAGCCTTCGGCCGGGGGGACCCCCAGCGCCCACCCGTGCCGCCCTGCGGCACGCCTGCCCGCAGTTGAGTTTTCAGGGGCGCGGGGAACTGCGCGGCCCGCCCCCACCGGCCCGCACCCGGCACCCGGCCGCTGTGAAACTCCCCACCCCGCCTGTGAGTTGAGCGCACTGGCTGTGGATCGCCGTACCACTCCCCGACAGGACCGGACCGGATGCGAGGATGATGCGCCATGACGGCAGGGTGGTGTGCGCGCACGGTACGGTCCGCGGTGTTCGCGGCCGTCTGCGTGCTGCTCGCCGCCCTCGGCCACGTCATGATGTCCGGGAACCGAGTGCCCGGCTGGACGCTGGCCGCCGCCCTGGCGCTCACCGGCGCCCTCGGCTGGGCCCTGTCCGGCCGCGAACGCGGGCTGCCGCTGGTCGTGTCCGCCGCGGTCGGCGCCCAGACAGCACTGCACTCCGGCTTCTCCGCGGCTCAGGTGTGGACCACGCAGACCGCCCCCATGGGGTCCGTGCATATGGACATGGCCGGGGACATGGCGGCCATGAACATGGGGTCGATGCACATGGGCTCCGCCCACACCGACCCCGTCGAATACCTGGGCTTCGGCACCGGCGGCACCGCCTCCACCGGCATGTTCGCCGCCCACCTCCTCGCCGCGCTGCTGTGCGGCCTCTGGCTCGGCCACGGCGAACGCGCCGCGTTCCGGATCGTCCGGGCCGTTGCCGGCCGGCTCGTCGCACCGCTCCGGCTGCTGCTGGCGCTGCCGGCCACCCCCGAGCGCCCGCGCCCCCGGCTGCACCGCCGCCGTTCGGACCGGGCGCCGCGGCTGCTTCTCCTCGTCCACGCGATCACTTCCCGGGGTCCGCCGGTGCGGACGGCTGTCGCCTGACGACAGCTGGTGTTCCGGGGCCGCCCACGCGCGCCCCCGGACGAACACGGCGGCCGTACGCCCGCTTCAGCACCGCGCCGAAGCAGGCGCCGTAGGGCCGTCTCCCCCGCTCACCTTTCTCACAAGGACACCGAGTGATCACTTCCGTCCTGCCCGCACGCCCTGCGCCGGACGAGAAACGCGACGCGTCGATCACGGCCTGGGCTCTCGCCGCCCGGTCCGGGGACACGGCCGCCGTGGACGCGTTCGTACGGGCTCTGCACCGCGACGTCCTCCGGTACGTCGCCCATCTCTGCGCCGACCCGCAGGCGGTCGACGACCTCGCGCAGGACACGTTCCTGCGTGCGCTGGGCAGCCTGCACCGTTTTGAAGGCCATGGCTCGGCCCGTTCCTGGCTGCTGTCGATCGCCCGCCGGGCCGTCGTGGACAGCCATCGGTACGCCGCCGCCCGGCCCCGCCCGGCGGACGTCCCCGACTGGCAGCAGGCCGTCGAGCGGGCCCAGCCGTACGGGCTGCCCGGGTTCGACGACGGCGTGGCGCTCCTCGACCTCCTGGAGTCGCTGCCCGAGGAGCGGCGCGAGGCGTTCGTCCTGACGCAACTCGTCGGACTGCCGTACGCGGAGGCTGCCGAGGTCAGTGACTGCCCCGTCGGCACGGTCCGCTCCCGCGTGGCCCGGGCCCGCGAGGCGCTCCGGGATCAGCTGGCCTGAGGGCCGCCGTCCGGGGTTTCCCCGAACGCGCGCAGAATGCGCTCGGCGGCCAGTGTCGCCGTCAACGTGCCGTCCCTGACCTCCTGTTCGAGGCCGGGGGCGGCCGCGCGCACCGCCGGATGGGCGGCGAGCCGGCCGAGCAGGTCGTCGCGGACCATCGACCAGGTCCAGCCGACCTGCTGTTCGCGGCGCTTCTCGGCGAGCCGCCCGGTGGAGTCGAGCAGCGTCCGGTGCTGCTCAAGGCGCTCCCAGACCAGTTCCAGGCCGGTCGACTCCCGGGCGCTGCAGCTGAGCACCGGGGGAGTCCAGAAGGCGTCCTTGCCGTGCATCAGGCGCAGCGCGCCCGCCAACTCCCGTGCCGCGGACCGGGCGTCGCGCTCGTGCGGGCCGTCCGCCTTGTTGACGGCGATCACGTCGGCGAGTTCCAGGACGCCCTTCTTGATGCCCTGGAGCTGGTCGCCGGTGCGGGCCAGGCTGAGCAGCAGGAAGGAGTCGACCATGTC
This sequence comes from Streptomyces sp. NPDC047061, assembly GCF_040643955.1. Lineage (NCBI taxonomy): Bacteria > Bacillati > Actinomycetota > Actinomycetes > Kitasatosporales > Streptomycetaceae > Streptomyces > Streptomyces sp. NPDC047061. The sequence continues at coordinate 81,993 of NZ_JBEYVI010000049.1, read as the reverse complement.
GGCGACCGCGGTCTCGGACTGCCCGACGCCGACCGTCTCGACCAGGATCACGTCGTACCCGGCCGCCTCCATGACCACCATGGACTCCCGGGTCGCCTTGGCGACTCCGCCGAGTGTGCCGGCGCTGGGGGAGGGGCGGACGAAGGCGTTCGGGTCGACCGCCAGCCGCTCCATCCGCGTCTTGTCGCCCAGGATGGAGCCGCCCGTCCGCGTGGACGACGGGTCCACGGCAAGGACCGCCACCCGGTGCCCGAGGCCCGTCAGCAGCGTGCCGAACGCGTCGATGAACGTCGACTTGCCGACGCCCGGCACCCCGCTGATGCCGATCCGCCGCGCCCGGCCGCTGTGCGGGAGCAGCTCGGTGAGCAACTCCTGTGCCAACGCCCGGTGCCCGGGACGGGTGGACTCGACGAGGGTGATGGCGCGGGCGATGACCGCGCGCTTCCCGTCGAGCACACCCTTCACATAGGCGTCGACATCGATCACAGGTCGTGCCCGAGTTCCGCCGACAGCCGCTCGACCAGGTCGTAGGCCGCGTCCGGAATCACCGTCCCGGGCGGGAACACGGCCGTGGCGCCCATCTCCAGGAGGGTCGGCACGTCCTGCGGCGGGATGACCCCGCCGACCACGATCATGATGTCCGCCCGGCCCTCCGCGGCGAGCTGCTCGCGCAGCGCCGGTACGAGGGTGAGGTGGCCGGCCGCCAGCGAGGAGACGCCGACCACGTGCACGTCCGCCTCCACCGCCTGGCGGGCGACTTCCTCCGGGGTCTGGAACAGCGGGCCGACGTCGACGTCGAAGCCGAGGTCGGCGAAGGCGGTCGCGATGACCTTCTGGCCGCGGTCGTGGCCGTCCTGGCCCATCTTGGCCACGAGGATGCGAGGGCGGCGCCCCTCGGCCTCGTCGAAGGCGTCGACCAGGGCCCGGGTGCGGTCCACGGTCGGGGACTCGCCTGCTTCGTTGCGGTACACACCGGAGATCGTACGGATCTGGCTCGCGTGCCGGCCGTACACCTTCTCCAGGGCGTCCGAGATCTCGCCGACGGTCGCCTTGGCACGGGCCGCGTTCACCGCCAGCTCCAGCAGGTTGCCCTCGCCGTCCGCCGCCCGGGTCAGCGCGTCGAGCGCGTCCCGGCAGGCCGTCTCGTCCCGCTCCGCGCGCAGTCGCCGCAGCTTCTCGATCTGCTGGGCGCGGACTGAGGAGTTGTCGACCTTGAGGACGTCGATCTGCTCGTCGCTGTCGACCCGGTACTTGTTGACGCCGATCACCGGCTGCCGCCCGGAGTCGATCCGGGCCTGGGTGCGGGCCGCCGCCTCCTCGATGCGCAGCTTGGGAATGCCGGCGTCGATGGCCTTGGCCATGCCGCCCGCCGCCTCGACCTCCTGGATGTGCGCCCATGCCTTGCGGGCGAGGTCGTAGGTCAGCCGCTCCACGTAGGCGCTGCCGCCCCACGGGTCGATGACCCGGGTGGTGCCCGACTCCTGCTGGATGAGCAGCTGGGTGTTGCGGGCGATGCGCGCCGAGAAGTCGGTGGGCAGGGCGAGGGCCTCGTCGAGGGCGTTGGTGTGCAGCGACTGGGTGTGGCCCTGGGTCGCCGCCATCGCCTCCACGGCCGTACGCGTGACGTTGTTGAAGACGTCCTGCGCGGTCAGCGACCAGCCCGAGGTCTGCGAATGGGTGCGCAGGGAGAGGGACTTGGTGTTCTTCGGCTCGAACTGGTCGACCAGCCTGGCCCAGAGCAGACGGGCCGCCCTGAGCTTTGCGATCTCCATGAAGAAGTTCATGCCGATCGCCCAGAAGAAGGAGAGCCGGGGCGCGAACGCGTCCACGTCCAGGCCGGCTTCGCGTCCCGCCCGGATGTACTCGACGCCGTCCGCGAGCGTGTACGCCAGCTCCAGGTCGGCCGTCGCGCCCGCCTCCTGGATGTGGTAGCCGGAGATGGAGATCGAGTTGTAGCGGGGCATCCGCTGCGAGGTGTACGCGAAGATGTCGGAGATGATCCGCATCGACGGCTTCGGCGGATAGATGTAGGTGTTGCGGACCATGAACTCCTTGAGGATGTCGTTCTGGATGGTCCCGGCCAGCTTCTCGGGCGGTACGCCCTGTTCCTCCGCCGCCACGATGTACAGCGCCAGCACCGGCAGCACCGCGCCGTTCATCGTCATCGACACGGTCATCCTGTCGAGGGGGATGCCGTCGAACAGCTGCCGCATGTCGTAGATGGAGTCGATCGCGACACCCGCCATGCCGACGTCACCGGTCACCCGCGGGTGGTCGCTGTCGTAACCCCGGTGCGTGGGCAGGTCGAAGGCGACGGAGAGGCCCTTCTGGCCGGCCGCCAGGTTGCGCCGGTAGAACGCGTTGGACTCCTCGGCGGTGGAGAAGCCCGCGTACTGCCGGATGGTCCAGGGCTGGTTGACGTACATCGTCGGGTACGGGCCGCGCAGGTACGGCGCGATGCCCGGGTAGGTGCCCAGGAAGTCCAGGCCCTCCAGGTCACTCCCGGTGTAGAGCGGCTTGACCGCGATGCCCTCCGGGGTCTCCCACAGCGGCAGGTCACCGCCGGCCGCCCGCCATTCCTCGGGGCTGCCCTCGGTGACGGGGGTACCCAGTTCGATGCCGGAGAAGTCGGGGATTCCCATCAGGACACTCCCATGCGGTCGAGGGTCTCGGACAGCACGGCCACGGCGTCGCAGCCCGCGAAGACGTACGAGTCGATGCCGATGTGGTCGCCCCGGCCGGCGAGCACCACGTGCCGGGCACCGGCCGCCTTCAGCGACCCGGCGGTCTGCTCGGCCTGTTCGGCGTAGAGGGCGTCGCTGGAGCAGAGCACCGCCTCGGCGGCGCCGCTCTCCTCGAAGCCGCCCTCGGTGACGGGTTCGATGCCGCCGGCCTGGAAGAGGTTGGCGGCGAACGTGGCGCGGGCGGTGTAGGCGGCGGCCGGGCCGAGCGTCGCCAGGTAGATCCGGGGGCGGCTGCCGGTCGCCGCGAGGTGGGCGTCCGAGCGGGCGCGCAGCTCCTCGTAGGCCTCGTCGCGGCGGACGCGCGGGAGACCGCCGGACGGCGGCTCGGGTGCGGGCTCGCGCACCACCGGCTTCTCGGCGAGCAGCGGGAACTCGCTGACCCCCGTGATGGGTTCGCGGCGCTTGGCGAGTTTCTTGGAGCGCTCGGCCCAGGTGGTCGCGAGGTCGGTGCGCAGGCGTCCGGAGCGGAGCACGGCCGCCTGGCCGCCGTCCCGCTCGATCGTCCGGAAGAACTCCCAGCCCGCGTGGGCCAGTTCGTCGGTCAGCTGCTCCACGTACCAGGAGCCGCCGGCCGGGTCGATCACCCGGGCCAGGTGCGACTCCTCCACGAGGATCGTCGAGGTGTTGCGGGCGATCCTGCGGGCGAACGCGTCCGGCAGGCCGATCGCGTGGTCGAACGGCAGCACCGTGACCGAGTCGGCGCCGCCGACCCCTGCGGCCAGCGTCGCGACCGTCGTACGGAGCATGTTCACCCACGGGTCGCGGCGGCTCATCATCACCGGCGAGGTGACGGCGTGCTGCACCTGGGCGCCCGCGTCGGCCGCCCCGCTGACCTCGGCGACCCGCGCCCACAGCCGGCGGGCCGCGCGCAGCTTGGCGATGGTCAGGAACTGGTCCGCGGTCGCCGCGTACCGGAACTCCAGCTGCCCGAGGGCCTGTTCGACGCCGAGACCGGCCTCGGTGAGCTCCCGCAGGTAGGCCACGCCGGTGGCCAGCGAGGCGCCGAGCTCCTGCGCGGCCGAGCCGCCGGCCTCGTGGTACGGCAGCGCGTCCACGGTCAGCGTGCGCAGGCCCGGGAACTCCTCGGCCACGCGCCGGGCGAGCGCGGCGACGGGGGCGAAGTCCAGGGCCTCGCCCGTGCGGGCCTCGTACCCCAGCGGGTCGGCGCCCAGGTTGCCGCGCACCGCCTCGGGGTCGACGCCCTTCCCGTCGTACAGCCGCAGCAGTTCGGCCGCCGCCGCCTCGGTGTCCCGGCCCGCGTCCAGGACCACCGGGGCCAGGTCCAGGTAGACGCCGTCGAGCGCGGCGGCGAGGCCGGACACCGGGATGCCGCCCCGGCCCACGAGCAGCCAGAGCGAGGTGACGCCGTTCTCCAGGTCGGTCAGGACCGCGCCGTCGGGAGCCGCCTGATGCCGCTGCCGTACGTCCCAGCCGCCCGCGACGCCGCCCTCCGGACGGCCGCCGCGCACATAGGGCGCGAAGCCGGGCAGGCCGGGGTCGGGCGCGGTGTCGCGCGCGGTGTACAGGGGACGGGTGCGCAGCCCGTCCTCCAGCGTCGTGGACAGGGCGTCCTCGGCGGCCTCGCCCGAAACTTCCTTGCCGGACTTGCGCAGCACACCTTCGACCAGGCGTTGCCACTGCTCTTGCGTCGCGTCAGGGAACTCGGCGGCCAGTGAGAGCCCGTCGTCAGGCAGGACCGTCATGCTCGGATGCTAGGGCAGACCGCTGAAGCCGACCTGAAGACAGGGCTGTGACCTTGCCCTCCTCCTGGCTGTGACCTGCGCCTCCCGGGGGTGAAGTGGCCGGATTCGTGCGGTCAGGGCGTGTCGTCGGCGAGCTCCGGGATCAGCGCGCAGAGCGCCTCGCGCTGCTGCGGACCGATGACGTGGCCGACCGCCTGCCCGACCGTCTCGGCGAGGGCGGCGGAGGCGTCCTGGATCTGGCGGCGGGCCTTGTCGGTGAGGGCGACCTCGATGCCCCGCTTGTCGCCGCAGGCGGCCTTGCGGGTGACGAGACCGGCGTGCTGGAGGCAGGCGATCTGGTAGGTGAGGCGGGTCTTGGGGCGGCCCAGGAGCTCGGCGATCCGGGTCATGCGCAGGCCCTCGCGCGGCTGTTCGGCCAGCAGGCACAGGATCAGGAACTCGTCGTGCGAGACGTCCAGCGTCTCCTTCACGACCGACCGCAGCCGCTGCTCCACCGCACCCGTCGCGGCCAGCAGCAGCATCCAGGCGCGCAGCTCGGCCGGGAGCAGCCCGCCGCCCGTGAGGGAGGGACATTCGGGCAGCTCTGCGGGGTGTTCCTGGGAGGCGGCCATGGCATCGAGTCTACCCGTTGTCCAAATTTGGATATTGAGCTAGCGTGCAGCCGTACCGCAGTCATCCAAATTTGAACCATCGAATGATCGGAGCACGGCCATGACCGTCACCGTGGAAACCGGCCTCTGGCAGCTCGACCCGACCGCCTCCGCCGTCTCCGTCCGGCACAAGACCTTCTGGGGCCTGGTCACCGTCAAGGGCGCCTTCGCGGGCGTCAGCGGCCGGGGCGAGGTCACCGCCGACGGCGCCGCCACCGGCAGCGTGACGATCGACGCGGCCACGCTGGACACCAAGAACAAGAAGCGCGACGACCATCTGCGCTCGGCCGACTTCTTCGACGCCGCGAACCACCCGGAGATCACCTTCGCGGTGCGCGGCGCCGAGCGGGGCCCTGGCGACGCCGTGCACGTCGACGGTCAGCTGACCGTCCGGGGCATCAGCAGGCCGCAGCAGGCCACCGCGAAGCTGGTCTCGGCGGACGCCGACGGGCTGACGCTGGAGGTGGAGTTCATAGTGGTGCGCGAGGAGTTCGGCATCACGTTCAACCAGATGCGCATGATGGGCGGCCCGACCACCGTGACCGCCACCCTGCGCTTCACCCGCACGGCGGCCTGAGCGCCCCGAAGGGGCGCGGGGCTGTGTCACTATGCGGCTCCGCCGCGTGGGCGCGACCAGCCACGACGGTGCCGCAGTCGACAGATCACGGCACGTCCAGCGGAGCGTCTAGCGGACCGTCCGGCTGATCCTCACGTACTCGCTGGACAGCGTCTGCGGATCCGCCGTGAAGGCACGCAGCCGGATCCGGGTGCTCGGCTTGGCGGGGATGCCGAACCGGCCGTTCGCCGGCCTGAGTTCGACACTCGCCGTGCCGTGCCCGGGAATCGTCGCCGGACCCCGCACCCGCAGCCAGTACATGCTCATGCCCTGGCCGGTGGTGAGCGTGTAGTGCGGGGTGAGCGGGACGCTCCCCGTGTTGACCACCCGCAGTGTCATCGCCCTGACCACCGAGGCCTGGTGCGCGGCGCGCCGCAGCGCGGTGATCTCCATCCGCAGCGGCGGTCTGCCGGACACCGCGAGCGCCGCGCTCGCCAGCGCCGGTGCGAGCAGCAGAACCACCGTGGCGATCAGGGCGGGGCGGCGGCGGGGCCCGGTCAGCAGGGCCGGGCGCGGCTGCCAGGCGCGCTCGAACTCCGAGAGCGGAGCGGTGACGGCGGCCGCCAGCCACAGCGGGGTCATCAGCAGGTAGTAGCCGTCCTGGGAGCGGGTCGCCAGGAAGAAGGCGAGCCACGGCAGCACGGTCGCGGCCGGACCCAGCCGCCGCACGAACAGCACGAACACGGCGAGCAGGGCCGCCGCGAGGAGCATGCTCGCGTGCGAGTACCAGTCGATGCGGTCGCTGCCGTTCGTGTAGTACAGCGTGATGTCCACCAGGCCCTGGCCGTGCACCACGGCGCCCTGGGTCAGCGGCAGCGCGATCCCGTCGAGCCAGCGGCCGGGCTCGGACACGATGAAGTACGTGTTGATCAGCAGCCACGCCGTGACGGCCACGCCGACGATCCGCAGGACCACCGCGGCGGCGGCCCGGCCGCCGAGCTCCCCGCGCCGCACCGCGTAGATCCCGGCCAGCAGGAACGGCGTGACGAACCACGGCAGTTGCTGCGCCGCACACGCGGCCCCGAGGCACGCGGCCCGCGCGATCCCGGCCGCGCCGAGGCGGCCGCCCTGCCCGATCCGCGGCCAGCGCACCACCACCGGGATCAGCAGCGCCAGGGCGATCACCGCCGGGTAGCCGACCCGGGCGTACGTCGACAGGAAGCCGAAGCCCAGGCAGGACAGCGTCGCCGCCGACCGCCACGGCACCGGGAGCATCCGCCACAGCACGACGGTGCCGGCGATCAGGGCGCCCGCGCACACCGCCGTCGCCGGGGCGCCGTGGTGGCCGAGCCACAGCAGCGGGACGGTCAGCAGCGGCGCCAGCGGGGGATAGCCGTACGTGTAGTCGTAGCCGCCGCCTATCGTCGGCGTGAGGGCGATGCCCGTGTTGTGGAACAGCCACGGCCAGGCCTGCCCGTAGACGGGGCGGCCGGCGAGCAGCTCCCTGGCGGCCTGGGTGGTGAGGGCGCCCTCGTCGCCGCCGTTGTGGTTCAGGGCCCAGGCACACAGCGCGAGCGTCACCGCCGTGACCAGGACCACCAGGTCGAGGCGGGCCAGTGACCGGGTGCTGCGGACGGTCAGTGTCAGTACGCCGGACACCAGGATCGAGACGTAGCAGACGGAGATCAGGGCCGCCAGCACCAGGTGGTGGGTCGCTGCCTGCGTCCACACCGACCGGGTGCCGATGAACAGCCCGACGTCGGCGAGGAGGGTCAGGACGCGGTGCCAGGGGAGGGGGGCTCCGGCATCGCCCGGAGCGGCGGACACCGCCGACTGCGTCCGCCGGTCGGGTGTCACCTGTTGTGTTTCTGCCAAGTGCACGAACCGGACGGTAATCGCGGGCGGTGAGCGGGGCGTCACAGGAGGAGAAGAGTCCGGTGTGAGGGCGGTAAGAGGCCACCAATGCGCGGCAATCGCATGAAAAGTGAAAAGGTCGCTTCTTTCGTGCGTGGGCGTCCGGAAACACTCGCGCTTCGTGTCGCTGTTGGGCCGAACGGGTGACTTGGCGTAAGAATTGGCTGGTGCAGGCATCAAGTGAGAGTCAGGTCGGGGGGAGCCGGTGAGCCGTTACGACGTCACCGATGAACAGTGGGAGGGGCTCGCCCAGGTCGTGCCGCTGCGGGGCCGCGACGCCTGGCCGTCGGCGGTGGGCCACCGCGCCCTGCCCGACGCGGAGACCGAGACGCGCCGCCGTTTCGTCGTCCTGCGGGTCAATGTCTTCGCCGACGCCCGCGACGTCGCCGAGACGCTGATGGCCGGCATACCGGTCCTGCTCGACCTGACCGGCGCGGAGACCGAGGTCGCCAAGCGCGTCCTCGACTTCAGCACGGGCGTGGTCTTCGGCCTCGCCAGCGGAATGCACCGGGTCGACCGCAACGTCTTCCTCCTCACCCCGCCCGGCACGGAGGTCGCCGGGCTGATGGAGGGGGCGGGGGTCTCGGGAGGCTGAGGGGCCGTCCGGAGCAGAAGCCGGGCCGTCCGGAGCAGAGGCTGGGCGTCCCGGAGCAGAAGCCGTGCCGCCCCGCGGGACGGCCGGACGTCCCCCGATAGAAGGAAGAGCGGGCGGGCGGAACGGTTCGGCTGTTCCGCGGAGTCCTACGGTCCGCATATGGCCGCCTCCTCCGCCCCGTCCGCAGGATCCGATCGCTCCGCGGAGCAGGTTCCGCGCGCCCGCTCGGGCCGTCCGGGCGCGCCCTTGCCGTCCGTGCCCGTACCCCCCGTCCCCGCCCCCCGCCGCGACCCCCGCCCCCGCGTCACCGAGCTGCGGCTCTCCGCCTTCGCCCGGCACCGCGGTGCGCGCTTTCCCGTCGGGCAGGTCACGTTGCTCGCCGGGCCCAGCGGGAGCGGGAAGAGCGCGGTGCTCGCGGCCTACGAGGCGCTGGCGCGGCTCGGGGGCGGGGCCGCGCTCGCCGACGTGTTCCCGGACCCGGGCGCGCTGGTGCCGGAGCGGGCCAGGCCCGACGCACAGCGGCGGCGCGGGTTCCGCATCGGGTGTACGGCCGACGGCGCCCAGGGGCCGGTGCGGCTCGACGTCGCCGTGCAGGCCGAACCCGAACTGCGCATCGTCGGCGAGCGGCTGACCGCGGACGGGCTCGTGCTCCTGGAGACCGCGCTGCGCGACCCGAGCCGGCCGGCCGTGCAGGCCGCCTGGCACACCGCGGGCACCGCGCCGGTGACCCGGGCCCCGCTGCCCGACGACCGCCTCGGCACCGCCCTGCTGCCGCTGCGCGTCGCAGGGAAGACGGACGGCCAGCGGCAGGTCCTCGCCGCCGCCGAGCAGATGGTCGTCGCCCTGCGGTCGGTGTTCCCCTGCGATCCGCGGCCCGAGCGCATGCGCACACCCGTCCGCACCGGCTCCGGCCGGCTGCTGCGCGGCTGCGACAACCTCGCGGACGTCCTGTGGCGCACCCGCTTCGAATGCGGCCGCCGGCACGGCCTGCTCGTCGAAGCGGTACGCACCGGCTGCGCCGGCCCCGTCGCCGACGTGCTCGCCGAACCGCTCGGCGACGGCACGGTACGCGCGCTCCTCGACCGCGGCGACGGCCACCGCACCGAGCTGGAGCGGCTCGGCGACGGCGAACTGCGCTACCTCGCCCTCGCCCTGGTCCTCTTCACCGGCCCCGGCGTCCTGGCGGTCGACGCACCCGGCGAGGTCCCCGACGCCATGCGCGGCCTCACCGTCCTCGCCGACGGCTTCGACCGCAGCCTCGACCCGGGCCAGCGCGCCGAACTCCTGCGCACGGCCGTCCTGATGGGCGAACGCGGCCACCTCCGGTTCGTCGGCGCGGTGAGCGACGCCTCCTGGGCCGGCGGAGCGGAGACGATCACGGTGGTACACCTGGACGCGTGACAGACGAACCCCTCGACGTGCCCGGACTCCAGCGGCGGCTGGCCGAGTTCGCCGCCGCCCGCGACTGGCGGCAGTACCACACCCCCAAGAACCTGGTGGCCGCCCTGAGCGTGGAGGCGTCCGAACTGGTCGAGATCTTCCAGTGGTTGACCCCGGAGGAGTCGTCCCGGGTGATGGCGGACCCCGACACCGCGCACCGGGTCACGGACGAGGTCGCCGACGTGCTGGCCTATCTCCTCCAGCTCTGCGACGTCCTGGACGTCGACCCGCTGGCCGCGCTGGCCGCGAAGATCGACCGCAACGAGAAGCGGTTTCCGCCTGCCTGACAGGGCGTCGGGAGACCGCTCTCCGGCCGTCCGGTGGGCAATGCGGGGGAGCGTGGCGCTCCGTATTGACGCTGCGTAGCGGCAATCCTGCCCGAATCCGAATTGTTGTCCACAGATTTCCGTCTTCCTCTGGCTCCACGTCTCGGGAACCCTCACTCTGGGTAGTGAACTACTGAGTGCGGCAAGACAGTTCGGACCGACGGGGACGGGGCGACGGATGGACGCGATGCGGCTCATCGTGGCGAGCAGACGGGCGCTGGCGCACGGCGCGGGCGTTCCGGAGATGATGACCGAGGTGTGGCAGGCCCAGGCTCTGGCCCAGGCGATCGGCAGCCGGCTGGCCGTCTCCGGCCCGCCCGAGCTGCGCGGCGAGGCCCTCGGCCTGACCGAGCTGGCGGGCCGGGGCTGCGGCGTGCTGGACACCCCCGACCTGGACCCCGGCACCCTGCGCGCCGCCCAGCTCACCGAACTGGACGACGCCCGCCTGACCCTGCTGAGCCTCGGCGGCCTCCTGGGCGAGGTCGGCATCGCGCTGGTCGGCATGGCCAGCGCCGCGGCCGACGAGGCGACGTACTGGCAGTGCATGGAGGCCATCGACGCGGCCGACGAGTCCCGGGACAGGGTGCTGGAGATGCTCCGCAAGCTGGCGGCCAGGGAGGAGGTCCGCGACGGCTGACCTCCCCGCGGCCGGCCTCAGCCCAGGTCGGCCTCTTCCCTCGGGGACCGCTGCAGATCCGCGTCCAGCGCGGAGAGGTCTGCGTTCAACGCCGCCATGAGTTCCTCCATCTGCTGGAGCAGCCCCTTCGGCTGACCGGACGAGGGGCCACCCTGCTGTGGAACTGACTCTTCGGACAAGACGGCCTCCCCGGCCCCCCGGCCCGCAGTCGGCGGCGGGCCACGAACGACGCGCGGCGACGGCGACCGTCCGGCGCGCGGTGCCGGACGGCCCGGCACCCCCCACCCAACGATCACCGCAGGGGCCGGTCACTGGCCCGCGCCGCCCCACGGCCCCGCCGTTGACGATATTCACCCTGGGGTGGATGCGCGTGACGGGTGGTGCCGATGCGGTTGACGGGGCGGGGTCCGTGCAGGATGGGTGTATGGACCTTCGTATCTTCACCGAGCCCCAGCAGGGCGCGAGCTACGACACCCTCCTCACCGTCGCCAAGGCCACCGAGGACCTCGGTTTCGACGCCTTCTTCCGGTCCGACCACTATCTGAAGATGGGCGACGTGGACGGCCTGCCCGGCCCCACCGACGCCTGGATCACCCTCGCCGGACTCGCCCGCGAGACCCGGCGGATCCGCCTCGGCACCCTCATGACCGCAGGAACCTTCCGGCTGCCCGGTGTGCTCGCCATTCAGGTCGCCCAGGTCGACCAGATGTCCGGCGGCCGGGTCGAACTCGGCCTCGGCGCGGGCTGGTTCGAGCAGGAGCACAAGGCGTACGGCATCCCCTTCCCGAAGGAGAAGTTCGGCCGCCTGGAGGAGCAGCTGGCGATCGTCACCGGGCTCTGGGAGACCAAACCCGGCGACACCTTCGACTTCCACGGCACCTACTACGACCTCACCGACTCGCCCGCCCTGCCCAAGCCCGCCCAGGCCCGGATCCCGGTGCTGATCGGCGGCCACGGCGCCACCCGGACCCCGAAGCTGACCGCGCGGTACGCCGACGAGTTCAACATGCCGTTCGCCTCGGTCGAGGACAGCGAGCGACAGTTCGGCCGGGTACGGGCCGCCGTCGAGGCGGCCGGCCGCGGCGCGGACGAACTGACGTACTCCAACGCCCTCGTGGTCTGCGTCGGCAAGGACGACCAGGAGGTCGCCCGGCGCGCCGCCGCGATCGGCCGCGAGGTCGCCGAACTGAAGGAGAACGGCCTGGCCGGCACCCCCGCCGAGGTCGTCGAGAAGATCGGCCGCTACGCCGAGATCGGCTCCCGGCGCTTCTACCTCCAGATCCTCGACCTCTCCGACCTGGACCACCTGGAGCTGATCTCCGCGCAGGTCCAGTCGCAGCTGTCCTGACCTTCGCCCCGAACGACGTCCGCCCCCGACCCGAAAGGGCCGGGGGCGGTTGTTTTTGCGGGTGTCGTGATTTCCGACACCGGGTGTAAGAAAAAATTGCGGTGGAATTGCGGGAGCAAGTGGCCGGTGCCGTGTTTTCCCGCGTCGGCCGGTTTTTGCTTTCTGCTTTCCTGGGTCCTTTGACAACCAGGTGCGCCGGTTTCTATTCTCGGCGGGTGTTCAGGGCCCCATCGCCGTGGCTCTCGGTACTGACCAGGCCGGTGGGGGACGATGTACAGGCACTTGCTCGATCGGTGTTCCGGAACGCCCGATTTCTGTTTCCGGTGCCCTTCTTGATGACCCGCGGCAGTCTCTGAGCCCGGGCCTGCGCGCTTCCGGTGTGGTTTCCCGGGTTTCTCCCCACCCGGATTCCCCGCCCGGATTCCCTGGCCGGCCTGCCCGGTTTCCTCAGCTGAACGGTGTGTCGTACGGCCCTGCCCGGCACGCCGTATGCCATGCGATCCGCCGTACCGCCGCGGCGCGACGGCCGCCACCCGTGGCCCGAGCCCCGGCCGCCACCCGTCGACGGCCACCACACCCGGCCGCCGACGCGACAGGAAGAGAAGGCACCGTCATGACCACAGCCGTATCCACCACCCGCACCGTCGTGCACCTGCTGCGCGACGCCGCCCGGAACCACGCCGCGTCCGGACTGCGCTACCCCCGGACCGCGACCGACCCCGACGCGCCCTTCCAGAGCTATCCCGAACTCCTCGACGCGGCCCGCTCGGTGCTCGGCGGCCTGCGCGGGCGCGGGCTAGCGCCCGGAGACAAGGCCGTCCTGCTCCTTGAGCGGCCGCAGGAGTTCCTCGCCGCGTTCTGGGCCTGCCAGCTGGGCGGCTTCGTTCCCTGCCCGATGGCCGCGCTCGGCGGCGACCCGGAGCGCTGGGCCGCCCAGCTCACCCATGTCGACACCCTCCTCGACCACCCGCTGATCGTCACCAGCGAGACCCTCGCCGCCGAACTCCCGCGCACCGAGGGCCTGTCGGTCGTCGCCCTGGAGGAGCTGTACGCCGAGCCCGCCGACGCCTTCCACGAGGCCGACCCCAAGGACACCGCCGTCCTGGTGCTGACCTCCGGCTCCACCGGCAACTCCAAGGCCGTGATGCTCTCGCACGCCAACCTGCTCGCCTCCATGGCCGGCAAGAACGGCTACCACCGGCTGACCGCCGCCGACACCACCCTCAACTGGGTCTCCTTCGACCATGTCGCCGCCCTGCTGGAGTGCCACCTGCTGCCGCTGTCCGCGGGCAGCACCCAACTGCACGTCGAGGCACCCGTCGTCCTCCAGGAACCGCTCACCTTCCTGCGGCTGATATCCGGCTTCGGCGTCACCATGACCTTCACCCCCAACTTCCTGCTGGGGCTGATCAACGCACAGGCCGACCGGCTCGCCGAGGAGGACGGCCCGCGCGTCGACCTGTCCCGGCTGCGGCACATCATCAGCGGCGGCGAGGCCGTCGTCCGCACCACCGGCGAGACCTTCCTCGGCCGCTTCGCTCCGTACGGCCTGCGCCCCGACGCCCTCTGGCCCGCCTTCGGCATGTCCGAGACCTGCGCCGGCAGCATCTACTCCGTCGAGTTCCCGGCCGCCGACCAGGGCCAGGAGTTCGCCAACCTCGGCCGGCCGGTGGAGGGGCTGCGCATCCGGATCGCCGACCAGGACACCCACCAGGAGCTGGGCGAGGGCGCGGTGGGCGAGCTCCAGCTCAACGGCCCCATGATCACGGCCGGTTACCACAACAACGAGCGGGCCACCCGGGACGCCTTCACCCCCGACGGCTGGTTCCGCAGCGGCGACCTCGGCCGCCTCGACGAGGGCCGGCTCACCCTCGTCGGACGCAGCAAGGACAGCGTCATCGTCAACGGCGTCAACTACTTCAGCCACGACGTCGAGTCGGTCCTCGAAGGCCTCGACGACGTGGCCCGCTCCTACGTCGCCGCCTTCCCGACCCGCGCCCCCGGCAGCGACACCGAGCAACTCGTGATCGCCTTCCACCCGGAGTGCGCCGACGGCGACGAACTCGCCCTGTACCGGGTGCTGACCGCCGTCCGCAGCAGCGTCGTCATGCACTGGGGCTTCCGGCCCGCCCTCATCCTGCCGCTGCCCGCGGACGCCTTCCCCAAGACCAGCCTCGGCAAGATCCAGCGCTCGCTGATGCGCAAACGCCTGGAGGCGGGCGCCTACGACGAGGTCCGCGCCACCGTCGACGACCTGGTGCTGCGCCAGCTCGGCGGCTACAACGCGCCCGAGGGCGACACCGAGACGGTCCTCGCCGGCATCTACGCCGAGATGTTCCGCACCGACCCGGAGAAGCTGAGCGCCACCGCCAACTTCTTCGACCTCGGCGGCACCTCGCTGGACATCCTGCGGCTGCGCTCCCTGGTCGCCCGGCGCCTCGGCGCCACCGACCTGCAGATCATCACCGTGCTGCGGGCGCCGACCGTCCGCGCCCTCGCCGCCCACCTCGACGGCACCACGAACGGCGAGGAGGAGTACGACCCGATCGTTCCCATGCAGGTCAGCGGCGACAAGACCCCGCTGTTCTGCGTCCACCCGGGCGTCGGCGAGGTCCTCGTCTTCGTCAACCTCGCCAAGTACTTCGTCGGCGACCGGCCCTTCTACGCCCTGCGCGCCCGCGGCTTCAACCCCGGCGAGACCCCCTTCGGGAGCTTCGCCGAGATGGTCGACACGTACGTGCGGGCCATCCGCGAACGGCAGCCGCACGGCCCGTACGCCGTCGCCGGGTACTCCTACGGCGGTGCCGTCGCCTTCGAGGTCGCCAAGGTCCTCCAGGACCAGGGCGAACGCGTCGACTTCGTCGGCAGCTTCAACCTGCCCCCGCACATCAAGTACCGCATGGACGAACTCGACTTCGTCGAGACCGCCGCCAACCTGGCCTTCTTCCTGGAGCTCATCGACAAGAAGCAGTCCCTCGAACTCCCGGCGCAGCTGCGCCATCTGGAGAAGGACGAGCAGCTGGCGTACTTCGTCGACCACGCGCCCGAGGGGCGGCTCGCCGAACTCGACCTGACCTTCGAGAAGTTCAGGGCCTGGGCCGAGCTCGCCGACGGACTCACCGACCTGGGCCGCACCTACGCCCCCGGCGGGAAGGTCCGCTCGATGAGCGTCTTCTACGCCGTCCCGCTGCGCGGCACCAAGGAGGACTGGCTCAACAACGAACTGCGCCGCTGGGACGAGCACACCACCGAGGAGAACCGCTACCTCGACGTACCCGGCGAGCACTACACCCTGATGGGCCCGCAGCACGTGGCCACCTTCCAGTCCATCCTCCGCAAGGAACTCGACCGCGCCCTCGGCGACGCCTGAACACGGGGAGAGAATCAGTGAACGGCAAGAAGATCCTGGTCACCGGCGCCACCGGACAGGTCGCCGGACCGGTGGCCAAGGCCCTGGCCCAGGACAACGAGGTCTGGGCGCTCGGCCGCTTCGGCACCCCCGGCGCCGAGGACGACCTCACCCGGCACGGTATCCGCACCTTCCGCTGGGACATGGACGACACCGGCGACGGCTCCCTCAAGGGCCTGCCCGAGGACTTCACGCACGTCTTCCACTCGGCGGTGCGGCGCGGCGAGGACGGCGACTTCAACGCGGCCGTCGAGGTCAACTCGGTCGCCGCCGGGCGTCTGATGACCCACTGCCGTACCGCCGAGGCGTTCCTGTACGTGTCCACCGGCGCCCTCTACGCCCGGCAGACCCTCGACCACAGGTACACCGAGACCGACCCGCTGGACGGCAGGGCCGACTGGCTGCCCGCCTACCCCGTGGCCAAGATCGCCGCCGAGGGCACCGTCCGCGGCTTCGCCCACACCCTCGGCCTGCCCACCGTCATCGCCCGCCTCAACATCGCCTACGGTCCCGGCGGTTACGGCGGAGTCCCGATGCTCTACTTCAAGCGGATGCTCGCCGGCGAGCCCATCCCGGTCCCGGTCGAGGGCCAGAACTGGTGCTCCCTCCTCCACACCGACGACCTCGTCGAGCAGGTCCCGCACCTGTGGAACGCGGCCGCCGTGCCGGTGACGCTGACCAACTGGGGCGGCGACGAGCCGGTCGGCATCACCGACTGCGTCCGGTACCTGGAGGAGCTGACCGGGGTCCGGGCGAACCTCGTGCCGAGCGAAGTCACCCGGGAGACCTACCAGTTCGACCCCACCCTGCGCCGCTCCCTCACCGGCCCGTGCCGGGTGCCCTGGCGCGAGGGCATCCGCCGGACCGTGGCCGCGCTGTATCCCGAGCACCTCAAGGACTGAGAAGGACATGACCGAGAACACCACCGAGGGCAAGACCGAGAGCACCACCGAGCGCACCGCCGATCCACTTGCCCCGATCCACGCCGCCTACGCGGCCTTCGCCACCCGCGACGTGGGCGCGCTGCTCGACGCCTTCCACCCGGACATCGAGTGGGTGCACCCCGACGGCATGGCCGAGTACGGCCTCGGCGGCACCAAGCACGGGCACGCCGGCGTCAAGGAGTTCCTGGCCCACGTGCCGACCGTGCTGGGCGGGATGCGGCTGCACCCCGAGGAGTTCGTCCGCGAGGGGAACCGGGTGGTCGTCTTCGGCCACCGGGACGTCGTCTCGCTCTCCGGCCACACCGAGACCCTGCCCTTCACGCACTCCTGGGTGCTGCGCGACGGGCGTGCGGTCCGGATGGAGGACATCTTCGACACCGTCGCCTTCCACCGCGTCATCGAGAGCTGACAGAACCTTCCGCGTCCCGGTCCCGGGCCAGCTCGGCCGCGGCCTCCCGCACGGCCGGCAGCAGGGCCGCCACCTGCGGACTGCGCACGGCTCCCTCGCGCACCACGAGGGTGATACGGCGGGTCAGTTCGGGCCCGGCCGGGGTGATCCGGGCGACCGGAAGTCCCGGCCTGGTCGGCACCAGGTCGGGGACCAGCGCCACGCCCCAGCCCAGCGAGACCAGCCCGAACACGGCCTGCATGTCCCCGATGTCGGAGACGATGTCGGGCACGAACCCGGCCCCCGCGCAGGCGTGCAGGGCGAGCCGGCCGAGTTGCGAGGTCCGGTCCAGCAGCCACGGCTCTCCGGCGAACTCCTCCAGACGGCACGGGCGTTCGGCCCGGGCCAGCGGGTGTCCCGGAGCGGCGATCAGCCGGACCCGGTCGCTGAGTACCTCCTCCTCGTACAGCCCGGGCACCCTGGGCTCGGGCACCCGCGGGTAGCCGGTGGCCAGGACGGCGTCGAGGCGGCCCAGCCGGACCGTCTGCCGCCCCTGGTCCGGGGCCACCCCGTGCAGGGTGATGCGCAGTTGCGGATGCTCCTCGCGCAGCCGGCTCAGCGCGGGTACCAGCAGTGCGGGCCCCTCGTGCAACGGGACGCCCACCCGCAGTTCGCCGCCGATCTCCCCGTCCCGGGCCAGCAACTGGGCCTCCGCCGCTTCCAGTTGGTTCACGATCCGGTCGGTGTGCGCGACCAGCAGCCGTCCGGCCGGGGTGAGTTCGGCGCGCTTGCTGCCCCGGTCCAGCAGCGCGGTACCGGTCTCCGCCTCAAGCGCGGAGAGCTGCTGGGAGACCGCGGAACGGGTGTAGTTCAGGGCCTGCGCCGCCGCGGCGATGGATCCCCGGGCGCCGACCTCACGCAGCAGAACCAGTTTCCGTACGTCCAGCACCGTCATCCTCGCTAACGCTTCCGGTTACGAACTGCCACGCCAGATTACGGGACAACCCGCCCGCCCGGACTTTCAATGGATCACGGACCGACATGAACGACCTGATCAGACAGGGGTTTTCCGCCATGGCCACACTGCTCCACCTCGACTCCAGCCCGCGCGTGGGCTCCGTCTCCCGCCAGATCTCGGGCGAGTTCGCCGAGGCCTGGCGGAAGGCCAACCCCGACGGCAGCTACATCTACCGCGACCTGGCCGCCGGCCCGGTGCCGCACGTCGACCACGCGCAGATCGAGGTGATGCACCGCCTGGAGAAGGAGGGCACGCGCGACCTCGCCGCGGCCCGTGACGCAGCCACCACGCCCGAGGAACAGGCCAGTTGGGCGATCACCTGGCCGCTGATCGAGGAACTCCTCGCGGCCGACGCCATTCTGCTCGGGGTGCCGATGTACAACTTCTCGGTGCCCTCGACCTTCAAGGCCTGGTTCGACCGGGTGCTGATCGCCCCGCTCATCGCCGACCCGGCCACCGGCGAGGGCCCGCTGTCCGGCAAGAAGGTCGTGGTGGCCTCGGCACGCGGCGGCGCCTACGGCCCCGGCACCCCCCGCCACGACTCCGACCACCAGGAGCCGTACCTGAGGGCCGCCCTCGGCATGGTCGGTCTCGCGACCGACCTCACCTTCCTGCACGCCGAACTGACCAAGTCGGCCCACGTGCCCCGGCTCGCCCAGTTCCAGGAGCTGGCCGCGGCGTCGTACCAGAAGGCACTGGAGGGCGCCCGCACCCAGGGCGCCTCCTGAACTCCCTCACTTCAGGCGGAAGTTGCGGTTGAAGACGTTCTCCGGGTCGTACCGCTCCTTGAGGGCGCGCAGCCGGGACAGGACCGGCTCGGGGAACGCCTCCGCCAGCACCTGCGGGGTACGGCGGGTGTCGAAGCTGAGGTACATGCCGTTCAGGTGCGGGGCGAGCCGTGCCCAGTGCGTGTCGAGCCCGCTCTCCAGCTCGGGGACGGTCGCGGACATCAGCGAGAAGTTCTGCGTGCGGTGGGCGTAGGCGGTGGTGGCGGGGTCCACGTCGTTGACCGCCCCGCCCACCGAACGGAACTGCTGCATCAGCACCTGCCCCGACTCCAGCGCGTCCGCGACCGCCTGTGCCGCGTCCCCGGTGAGGTGGTCGAGCAGGCCGGACCGGGTGGCGGCGAGCTGCTGCTGCCCGTGGTGCGCGACGCCGCTCACCGGCACCAGCGCCGAGTACGGCGCGAGCACCGCCCGCTGCTGGACGGGCGGGCCGATGCCGAGCAGCGGCGTCAGCGCCCGCTCGGCCGCGCCCTGTTCCGCGCTCCCCGCGTACACCGCGGCGACATGCGCCAGGTGCGGGCGGCCCGGCCCGCCCGGCATGAACGTCAGGAAACTGGTCAGCTCGCGCGGCGCCGTCTCCAGCACCGCACCCCATGCCTCGATCAGCGCCGCCGCGTCTCCCGCGTCGAAGACCAGGTTCGCGAAGACCACGTCATCGGTGTCGTGGGCCTCCAGTTCCACGGCGGTGACGACCCCGAAGTTCCCGCCGGCGCCGCGTACCGCCCAGAACAGGTCGGGCTCCCGCCCGGCGTCCGCCCGCACGAACGTGCCGTCGGCCAGGACGAGTTCGACCGCCGTCACATGGTCGACGGTCAGCCCGTGCAGCCGCGCCAGCCAGCCCATGCCGCCGGCCGTGACCAGGCCGCCCACCCCCACGTCACCGGTGTCCCCGGAGCTGACGGCCAGCCCGTGCGGGGCGAGGGCCTGCGCCACCCGTCCCCACCGGGCACCCGCCCCGACCCGGATCCGCCGCCGGGCCCGGTCGAGCACCCGCACCTCGTCGAGACGGGACAGGTCGACGACGGCACCGCCGTCGTTGGTGGAACGGCCGCTGATGCCGTGCCCGCCGCTGCGTACCGAGACCGCCGAGCCCAGCGAACGCGCGTACCCCAGCGCCTCGGCGGTCTGCCCGGCGTCCTCGGGCAGCAGCACGACGGCGGGCGAGCCGCGGTGCACATAGCCGTGCCGTAACCGCTCGTACCGTGCGTCGTCCGGTACGACGATCCGCCCGGCCAGGGACGGCGGTACCGGCGGCAGCGTGGACGTCATGACGAGCGGTTCCCTTCCTCGGCCCTGGCTTCTGCTTCGCCGAGCGGCTCCAGGGCGCAGCGCAGGCTCCGGGCCAGGTAGCGCACCAGCCGCTCCGGCTCCATCTCCGCCACCGGCCCGCTGCGCAGCACGTACCGGCTGAAGGCGACCCCGATGAGATGCGCGCCGAGCAGGTCGATGCGCTCGTCGGCGTCGGGCCCGGTCAGCACGGTGCGGTAGGCCTCCGTACTGCTCTGCCGCATCGCCGTGTACAGGGCGGTCGCGGCGTTCTCGTCGGAGGCCGCGCTGCGGATCAGCGCGAGGAACGGATCACCGCTGTCGGCACGCTCCATGCGTTCGACGAAGGCCCGCGCGATCCTGTCCGGCAGCGTCGCGGGCGGCCCGGGCACCAGTTCCGGCAGGTCACGGGTGCCGGGCACGGCGGCCAGGAACAGCCGCTCCTTGGAGCCGAAGTGCCGCATCACCAGGCCGTGGGTGACTCCGGCGCGGCCGGCGATCTCCCGGATGGTGGCCCGCGCATATCCCCGCTCGGCGAACGCGGCGCGGGCCGCGTCGAGGATCGCCTCGCGATGCGCCTCCGGTGCCCGCACCCGCTTGCGGGCGGGCGGCTTGCTGCTGGACGTCATGGTCACGAGCCCTAATGTACATCTGGTCATTAGCGGCCCCGGGCGGCGGTGCGGCCCGCCGCCGAACCGAGCCCACCGCGGACCACCGCACGGGCAAAACCAGTGGTCAAGGCGGCACCGGACCAGGGAGACTCGGACATGTGTTCCTGACGATCTCCACGAGCGGCACCGCCGCCTCCCCGGCCACCGACCTCGGGTTCCTGCTGCACAAGCACCCCGACAACGCGCAGACCTTCACCACCTCGCACGGCATCGCGCACGTCTTCTACCCGGAGGCGGATCCCGAGCGCTGCACGGCGGCGCTGCTCCTCGAAGTGGACGCGGTGGCGCTGGTCCGGCGCGGCAAGGGCAAGGGACGCGGCGGAGCACCCGACGCGGCGCTCGCGCAGTACGTCAACGACCGCCCGTACGCGGCCTCCTCGCTGCTCGCCGTGGCGATCGGCAACGTCTTCTCCAGCGCGATGCGCGGCGTCTGCAGGGCCCGCCCCCAAGCCCCGGCGCAGCCGAGGCCGCTGCGCGTCGAGGTGCCCGCGCTGCCCGCCCGCGGCGGCCCCGACCTCGTACGGAAGCTCTTCGAGCCGCTCGGCTGGACGGTGACGGCCGAACCGGTAGCCCTGGACACGGGGTTCCCGGAGTGGGGCGACTCGCGGTACGTCGGCCTGGTCCTGGAGTCCGAGGTGCTGACCCTCTCCGAGGCGCTGCGCCACCTCTACGTCCTGCTCCCCGTCCTCGACGACGCCAAGCACTACTGGGTCTCCTCCGAGGAGGTCGACAAGCTGCTGCGTGCGGGCGAGGGCTGGCTGTCCGGCCATCCCGAGCAGAAGCTCATCACCAGCCGCTACCTCTCCCGCCGCTGGTCGCTGACCCGGCAGGCGATGGAGCGGCTGGAGCTGGTGCGGCTCGCCGAGGCCGACGACAGCGAGGTCGAGGAGATCGACAACGCGGTCGAGGAGGAGACCGAGACCGAGGAGAAGCCGACCCCGCTCGCGGTACAGCGCCGGGAGGCGATCCTCGACGCTCTCAAGCGCTCCGGCGCCGCCCGGGTCCTCGACCTCGGCTGCGGCCAGGGCCAGTTGGTGCAGGCGCTGCTGAAGGACCCGTCCTTCACCGAGATCGTCGGCGTCGACGTGTCGATGCGGGCGCTCACCATCGCCTCCCGTCGGCTCAAGCTGGACCGCATGGGGGAGCGGCAGGCGTCCCGCGTCAAGCTCTTCCAGGGCTCGCTGGCCTACACCGACAAGCGGCTCAAGGGGTACGACGCGGCCGTGCTCAGCGAGGTGATCGAGCACCTCGACCTGCCGAGGCTGCCCGCCCTGGAGTACGCCGTGTTCGGCGCCGCCCGCCCGCGCACGGTCCTCGTCACCACCCCGAACGTCGAGTACAACGTCCGCTGGGAGACCCTCCCCGCCGGCCACACCCGGCACGGCGACCACCGCTTCGAGTGGACCCGCGAGGAGTTCCGCGCCTGGGCCCACCGGGTCGCCGAACTCCACGGCTACGACGTCGAGTTCACCCCCGTGGGCCCGGACGACCCCGAGGTCGGCCCGCCCACCCAGATGGCCGTTTTCGAAATGAGCACGGCCACCGTACGCGCCGCGAAGGAGGCGAAGGCAGCATGACCGAGACGCAGCACCCCGGACGGGTCCTCCCCGTCACCGACCTCTCCCTGGTCGTCCTCGTCGGCGCCTCCGGCTCCGGCAAGTCCACCTTCGCGCACCGGCACTTCAAGCCGACCGAGATCATCTCCTCCGACTTCTGCCGGGGCCTGGTCTCCGACGACGAGAACGACCAGAGCGCGACCAAGGACGCGTTCGACGTCCTGCACTACATCGCTGGCAAGCGCCTCGCCGCCGGCCGCCGCACGGTCGTCGACGCGACCAGCGTGCAGCAGGAGTCCCGGCGCCAGCTGATCGACCTGGCCAAGCAGTACGACGTGCTGCCCATCGCCATCGTCCTCGACGCGCCCGAGGAGGTGTGCGCCGAACGCAACGCGGCCCGCACCGACCGCGCCGACATGCCCCGCCGGGTCATCCAGCGCCACATCCGCGAACTCCGCCGCTCCCTGCGTCATCTGGAGCGCGAGGGCTTCCGCAAGGTGCACGTCCTGCGCGGCGTCGAGGAGATCGAGTCGGCGACCGTCGTCACCGAGAAGCGCTTCAACGACCTGACCCACCTCACCGGCCCCTTCGACATCGTCGGCGACATCCACGGCTGCGCGAGCGAACTGGAGTCCCTGCTCGCCAAGCTGGGCTATCAGGACGGCGTCCACCCGGAGGGCCGTACCGCGGTCTTCGTCGGCGACCTCGTCGACCGCGGCCCGGACAGCCCCGGCGTGCTCCGCCGCGTCATGTCGATGGTCGGTTCGGGCAACGCCCTGTGCGTGCCCGGCAACCACGAGAACAAGTACGGCCGTTACCTCAAGGGCCGCAAGGTCCAGCACACCCACGGACTCGCCGAGACCATCGAGCAGATGGACGGCGAGAGCGAGGAGTTCAAGGCACAGGTACGGGAGTTCATCGACGGACTGGTCAGCCACTACGTCCTCGACGGCGGGAGGCTGGTCGTCTGCCACGCCGGGCTGCCCGAGAAGTACCACGGCCGCACCTCCGGCCGGGTCCGCTCGCACGCGCTGTACGGCGACACCACCGGCGAGACCGACGAGTTCGGCCTGCCCGTGCGCTATCCGTGGGCCGAGGACTACCGGGGCCGCGCGGCCGTCGTCTACGGTCACACCCCGGTCCCGGAGGCCAGCTGGCTGAACAACACCGTCTGCGTCGACACCGGCGCCGTCTTCGGCGGCAAGCTCACCGCGCTGCGCTGGCCGGAGCGCGAGCTGGTCGACGTACCGGCCGAGCGGGTCTGGTACGAGCCGGCCCGCCCGCTGCACACCGAGGCGCCCGGCGGCCAGGACGGACGCCCGCTGGACCTGGCGGACGTGCACGGGCGCCGCGTCGTCGAGACCCGGTACCAGGGCCGGGTCGCGGTCCGTGAGGAGAACGCGGCGGCCGCCCTGGAGGTGATGAGCCGCTTCGCGATCGACCCGCGCCTGCTGCCGTACCTGCCGCCGACCATGGCCCCGACGGCCACCAGCCACGTCGAGGGCTACCTGGAGCACCCCGCCGAGGCTTTCGCCCAGTACGCGGCGGACGGCGTCGCCCGGGTCGTGTGCGAGGAGAAGCACATGGGCTCGCGGGCGGTGGCGCTGGTGTGCCGGGACGCGGAGGTCGCGCACAAGCGCTTCGGTGTCCCGCCGGGCCCGACCGGCTCCCTCTACACCCGCACCGGACGCCCGTTCTTCGACGACGAGTCGGTCACCGAGGAGATCCTCGGCCGGATCCGCGCCTCGGTCGACGCGGCCGGCCTCTGGGACGAACTCGCCACCGACTGGCTCCTGCTGGACGCCGAACTGCTGCCCTGGTCGCTCAAGGCCTCCGGCCTGCTGCGCACCCAGTACGCGGCCGTGGGCGCCGCCTCCGGCGCGGTCTTCCCGGGCGCGCTGGCCGCCCTGGAGCGCGCGGTGGGCCGCGGCATCGACATCGGTGAGCTCCGGGACCGGCAGCGCGAACGCGCCGCCGACGCCGCCGCGTTCACCGACGCCTACCGCCGCTACTGCTGGACCACCGAGGGCCTTGACGGGGTGCGCCTCGCCCCCTTCCAGATCCTGGCGGTCCAGGGCCGCAGCCTCGCCGCGCTCCCGCACGACGAGCAACTGGCCCTCCTGGACCGGCTGGTGGAGCACGACCCCAGTGGCCTGCTCCAGACCACCCGCCGCCTGCACGTCGACACCGGCGACCCGGAGTCGGTGCGGGCCGGCGTCGACTGGTGGCTGGAGATGACCGGCCGGGGCGGCGAGGGCATGGTCGTCAAGCCGGCCGGCGCGGTGGTCCGCGACCCGCAGGGCCGGCTGGTCCAGCCCGGCATCAAGTGCCGGGGCCGGGAGTACCTGCGGATCATCTACGGCCCCGAGTACACCCGCCCCGACAACCTCACCCGCCTGCGGAACCGCTTCCTCAACCACAAGCGGTCCCTGGCGATCCGCGAGTACGCCCTCGGCCTGGAGGCCCTGGACCGCCTCGCGGACGGCGAGCCGCTGTGGCGCGTGCACGAGGCGGTCTTCGGGGTTCTCGCCCTGGAGTCGGAGCCGGTGGACCCGCGGTTGTGACCCGCGGTTGTGGCCTGCGGTTGTGGCCGGTCAGCCGACCAGCCGCAGCCGCCGCGCGCACGCCCCCACCCGGACCGTCTGCCCCCACGTCAGTTCCAGGGCGTCGGTCTCGATGCCGTCGCCGAAGGCGATCAGGCGGTCCGACTCGACCGTGAGGGTCAGGGCCGCCGAGGCCGTCAGCTCGCCGGCGACCAGGGCGGTCCCGGTCGCCGGCGAGGGCCAGGCCTCCCGGACGAACCAGAGGAGACGGTCCTCCGTCGGGGCGGGCAGCGGCAGCCGGGCGCCGCGCTCCTGCCACACCGAGCGCAGCCAGCCGGTGGCCCCCGTGCCGGTGCCCACCAGCACCCCGGAGGAGGCCTGGGCCTCGACGACACCCCCGTCGTTCTCGAGGCCCAGGCGGTATCGGGCGGTCTGATGACCGGCGGTACCGAGGTAGATCTCGTTGAGCGCCACGAGCCGCTGCGTGTCGTCGGCGACCGCCTCGACCATCGTCAGCTCGTCGGCCCCCGTGGCCGCGGCCGCGGCTGTCGCCGTGACCGACGCCAGCAGTACGGCCGCCTGCTCCGGCCGGTGCCGTACCAGGACCCCCGGATTGCGGCCGGGGTCGGTGTCGATGCCGATCACCGGCTGGCCGTCCAGGTACTTGGCCACGTTCGCCACCAGCCCGTCCTGGCCGACGACCACGACGACGTCCTCCGGCGCGAACAGGAAGCGGTCCAGGTCGGCCCGCTCCACCCGGGCCTGGCGCCAGGCCAGCGGCACCGCCGAGGTCACCTCGGCGAGCGCCCGACGGCTGCGCCGGTGCCGTTCGGCGACCTCCGCCATGTCCCGGCCGCGGGAGGCGAGGAAGAAGGCGGCCTGGCCGTGCGTGCCGTGCCGGGCCACCAACTCCTCGTACTCCGTGGTCCGGTGGACGAGCACGGCCCGCGGCGCGAGGCTCACTCCCGCTCCCCGCCCAGCTTGGCGAGCAGCCCGGTCAGCACGTCCGGCGACACGGTCACGCTGTCGATGCGCGGCAGGTTCTCGGCGAGCCGGGTGCCGGTGAGGGCGTGCAGCGTGGCCACGTCCGCCTCGCCGTGCACCCGCAGCCAGGCCTCCTGCGCCGCGGCCCGCGCCTCGCCGACCTCCCGCGCCCCCGCGGCCTCGGCCCGCGCGAGGGTCACCGCCCGCGCCGCCTCGGCCTCGCCCAGCTTCACGGACCGTTCCGCCTCCGCCTCGCCCAGCTTGACCGACCTGGCCGCCTCCGCGTCCGCCAGCCGTACCGTGCGGGCCGCCTCGGCGTCCGCCAGCTTCACCGTGCGGGCCGCCTCCGCCGCCGCCCGGACCGCGTCCGCCGCCGCGTGCTCCTCCGCCTCGCGGCGCGCGTTGGTGCCGCGCTGCTCGACCAGCTGTTCCTCACGGCGGGCCAGTTCGATCTGGCTCGCCAGCTCGTTCTCGGCGATCGCCCGCTCCCGCTCGACGGCCACCGCGCGCCGCTCGTAGGTCGCCCGGTCGGCCTCCTGCTGGATCTGCTCGCGGGCCGGGGTGCGCAGTGCCCGCTCCACCTCGGGCTCCGGCCGCAGCGCCATCACGCGGACGGCCACCACCTCGATGCCGGTGGCGGGCAGCCGCGGTTCCGCCGCCAGGCCGGCCGCGATCCGCTCCCGGACCACCGCCACGCCGTCGACCAGTGCCTCGGCCAGCGGGGTGCGGGCCAGCGCGTCCAGCGCGTGCTGCTGGGCCGTCTCGGTGAGCAGGGTGCCGAGCTGTTCGAGGGGGGTGCCGCGCCAGACGCCGGTGTCCGGGTCGATGGAGAAGTCGAGGCGGGTGGCCGCGACGGCCGGGTCGCCGACGCGGTAGGTGACGGTCGCCTGGACCGCCACGTCCTGGAAGTCGGCCGTACGGGCGTGGAAGGTCATCGCCAGTTCGCGGTCGTCGACCGGGACCTCGGAGATGGCCGCGGTGAGCGCACGGAACCAGAAGCTGAGCCCCGGACCGTCGTGCAGCAGCTTCTCGCCCCGGTGGTGTCTGACATGCGCCGTCGGCGCGCCGCGCAGATGCCGCCAGCCCAGGCGCCGGGTGATGTCGGCCATGGAACCCCCTCGCGATTTAGAGTCAACATGACAATAATCGCGGGTGCGTCGCTTGTCGTCAAGGGGACGAGAAGAAGAAACTGCAGGGCGGCCGGGACAAGAAACGGTCGAGCAGGGGGTGAAGACGGTCCGCGATGGTCAGGATGGAGGCATGGGATTCCACGTCGACTCCGAAGCCGGGCGGCTGCGCCGCGTCATCCTGCACCGGCCGGATCTGGAGCTCAAAAGGCTCACCCCGAGCAACAAGGACGCCCTCCTCTTCGACGACGTCCTCTGGGTCCGCCGGGCCCGGGCCGAGCACGATGGGTTCGCCGACGTGCTGCGCGACCGCGGGGTCGCCGTCCATCTCTTCGGCGACCTGCTCGAAGAGGCGCTGGGAATCCCGGCCGCCCGCACCCTCGTCCTGGACCGGGTCTTCGACGAGAAGGAGTACGGCCCCCTCGCCACCGACCACCTGCGCGCCGCCTTCGAGATGCTGCCGGCGGGCGAGCTCGCCGAGGCGCTGGTCGGCGGCATGACCAAACGGGAGTTCCTGGCCGCCCATGCGGAGCCCACCTCGGTCCGCTTCCACGCCATGGACCTCGACGACTTCCTCCTCGAACCGCTCCCCAACCACCTCTTCACCCGCGACACCTCCGCCTGGGTCTACGACGGCGTCTCCATCAACGCCATGCGCTGGCCCGCCCGGCAGCGCGAGACGGTGCACTTCGAGGCGATCTACCGGCACCACCCGCTCTTCCGTGGCGAAACGTTCCACGTCTGGTCGGAGGGGCAGGCCGCCTACCCCTCCACCATCGAGGGCGGCGACGTCCTGGTGATCGGCAACGGCGCGGTCCTGATCGGCATGAGTGAGCGCACCACCCCGCAGGCCGTCGAGATGCTCGCGCACAAGCTGTTCGCGGCCGGCTCGGCGCAGACCATCGTCGCGCTCGACATGCCGAAGCGGCGCGCCTTCATGCACCTCGACACCGTGATGACGATGGTCGACGGCGACACCTTCACCCAGTACGCCGGGCTCGGCATGCTCCGCTCGTACACCATCGAGCCGGGCGCCGGCGACAAGGAGCTCAAGGTCACCGACCATCCGCCGGAGCACATGCACCGGGCGATCGCCGCCGCCCTCGGCCTCAGCGAGATCCGGGTCCTGACCGCCACCCAGGACGTGCACGCGGCCGAGCGCGAACAGTGGGACGACGGCTGCAACGTCCTCGCCGTCGAACCCGGCGTCGTCGTCGCCTACGAACGCAATTCGACCACCAACACCCACCTGCGCAAGCAGGGCATCGAGGTGATCGAGATCCCGGGGAGCGAGCTGGGGCGGGGGAGAGGCGGGCCGCGCTGCATGAGCTGCCCGGTGGAGCGGGATGCGGTATGAAAACGTGCCGATCGGGACAGCCCGGCGGTGCCTGTATAGAAATGTGGAACATCGTATAGACTTCCAAAGTCCCCGAAGTCGACCCCTACCGCTGGAGCGCCCCCATGGCGACTGTCCCGACCGCCCTCGCCGGCCGCCACTTCCTCAAGGAGCTGGACTTCACCCAGGAGGAGTTCCGCGGGCTGGTCGAGCTGGCCGCCGAGCTGAAGGCGGCCAAGAAGGCCGGGACGGAGACGCAGTACCTGCGGGGGAAGAACATCGCACTGGTCTTCGAGAAGACCTCCACCCGCACCCGCTGCGCCTTCGAGGTCGCCGCCGCCGACCAGGGAGCTTCCACCACCTACCTCGACCCGGCCGGCTCGCAGCTCGGGCACAAGGAGTCGGTGAAGGACACCGCACGGGTCCTCGGCCGGATGTACGACGCGATCGAGTACCGCGGGCACGGCCAGGGCGTCGTCGAGGAGCTGGCCGCGTTCGCCGGGGTGCCCGTCTACAACGGCCTCACCGACGAGTGGCACCCCACCCAGATGCTCGCCGACGTGCTCACCATGACCGAGCACAGCGACAAGCCGCTCGCGGAGATCGCCTTCGCCTACCTCGGCGACGCCCGCTACAACATGGGCAACTCCTACCTCGTCACCGGCGCCCTGCTCGGCATGGACGTCCGGATCGTCGCGCCCCGCCTGCTGTGGCCGGACGACACCATCGTCGAGCTGGCCCAGCAGCTCGCCGGCGCGTCCGGCGCCCGGATCACGCTCACCGAGGACGTGAAGGACGGGGTGCGCGGCGCCGACTTCGTCGCCACCGACGTCTGGGTGTCGATGGGCGAGCCCAAGGAGGTCTGGGACGAGCGCATCGGGCTGCTCGGCCCCTACGCCGTCACCATGGACGTGCTGCGCGCCACCGGCAACGCCGACGTCAAGTTCCTGCACTGCCTGCCGGCCTTCCACGACCTCGGCACCGTCGTCGGCCGCGAGATCCACGAGCGGCACGGACTGACCGAGCTGGAGGTCACCGACGAGGTGTTCGAGTCCGAGCACTCGGTCGTCTTCGACGAGGCCGAGAACCGGATGCACACCATCAAGGCGGTCCTGGTGGCCACCCTCGCCTGACCCGCTCTCCGCGAAGCTGCCCTGTCCTTTCCGGCGGCCCGGCACCACCCCACGCCGTGGCCGCCACCGCGACCGAACCCGGCTCGCACCCGCACCACCAGAAACGAGCACCACCCGCATGCCCCGCATCAAGTCCCCGCACCTGCTGGTCGCCGAATCCGGCGCCGACCGCGCGGGTCACGGCCTCCGCCGCACCATGGGCCTCTTCCAGCTGATCTGCTTCGGCATCGGCGCGATCGTCGGCACCGGCATCTTCGTCGGCCTCTCCGACTCGGTCGCCCAGGCCGGCCCGGCCGTCGTCGTCTCCTTCGTGCTCGCCGCGATCACCTGCGTCTTCACCGCCCTCTCCTTCGCCGAGCTGGGCGGCGCGATCCCGGTCTCCGGATCGTCGTATCCTTCGCCTACGCGGGCCTCGGCGAGTCCACGGCCTTCCTGGTCGGCTGGTGCCTGCTCCTCGAATACGGCATCTCGATCTCGGCCGTCGCGGTCGGCTGGAGCCAGTACGTCAACGAACTGCTGCACAGCCTCACCGGCCTGCAGCTCCCGCACGCCCTGTCGGCGGGCCCCGGCGACGGCGGGATCGTGAACCTCCCCGCCGTGATCGTGATCGCGCTGGCCGCCGTGCTGCTGGTGCGCGGGGTGCGGGAGAGCGCCCGGGCCACCGCCGCGATGGCGGCCGTGAAGCTGGTCATCCTGGTCGCCTTCTGCGTGATCGGCTTCAGCGCCTTCAAGGACGGCAACCTGGTGCCGTTCTCCCCGGCCGGACTCGGCGGTATCGGCGCGGGCACCACCGCCGCGTTCTTCTCCTACATCGGCTTCGACGCGATCACCACGGCCGGCGAGGAGGCGAAGAACCCGCGCCGGGACATTCCGGTCGCCATCCTCGTCTGCATGGGCGTCGTCACCCTGCTGTACTGCGCGGTCGCGCTGGCCGCCATCGGCGCCATCGGCGGCGACCAGGTCGCGGGCCGTCCCGCCGCCCTCTCCTACGTCGTCAACCAGGTCACCGGGTCCACGATCGGCGGCGGCGTGATCGCCTTCGGCGCGGTCGTCGCCATCGCCTCCGTCGTCCTCGCGGTGATGTACGGCCAGACCCGCATCCTCATGTCCATGTCCCGGGACGGGCTGATCCCGCGCGTCTTCGAGAAGGTCTCCCCGAGGACCGCCACCCCGGTGGCCGGCACCCTGATCGTCGCGGCCGTCTTCGCGATCCCGGCGGCCTTCGCCTCGCTGGACGCGGTGATGAACCTGTGCACCATCGGCACCCTCGCGATCATGGCCGTGGTGAACATCGCGGTGATCGCCCTGCGCCGCCGCGAACCGGCCCTCGCGCGCACCTTCCGGGTGCCGCTGTACCCGGTCGCGCCGCTGCTGGGCGTCGGCTTCTGCCTGTACCTGATGTACGAGACCGGGTGGACGACCTGGCTCCAGTTCGCCGTCTTCCTGGCCGTGGGCCTGCTGGTCTACCTCGGCTACGGGCGTCGGAACTCCACGCTGGTCGGAGGCTTGGGCGAGGCCTCGGACGCTGTCCCCGAGCGGGAGCCGCAGGCCGTCTGAGCCCGCGGAAGACCGGCCGACGGCACTGACGGCGTGCAGTGGGTCCTCCAGAAGACCGGCAACGCCCACCCCTACATCGTCGTCGCCGTCGGCCTCTTCGCGGTCCTCGCCGTAGCCGGCCCCTCGGCCCACCACCTCTTCCTGCGCACCCCCAGCAGGGCTGACTACGCCGGCCGCCACTGACGCGGTACTGCGGGAAGCCTGAACCACACCGCCTTGCCGGACTCCGTGGGGCGGTGCCCGCAGGACGAGCTCAGGGCGCGGATCAGCAGCAGGCCGCGCCCGCCCTCCTGCAGGGGGTCGGGTTCCTCGATCACCGGACGGGTGAGATGGCCGGGCGGCGCCGGGTCCGGGTCGTGCACCTCGACCTTGCAGCCCCCCGGCAGCAGTTCGACGACCAGCTCTATCGGTCCCTGACCGGAGGCGTGCTCCACCGCGTTGGCGACCAGTTCCGCCGTGAGCAGTTCGGCGGTGTCGGGGTCCGCCGCGTGGCCCGTCTCCTCCATCGCCGAACGCACCAGGGCACGGGCGACCGGCACGGCCGCGACGGTGTGCGGCAGCGCGATACGCCAGGAGGCGGCGGAGGAGGGTGGTTCGTGCACGGCGATTCCGTTCATGGCGCAGGCGATCACTGCTTGTCCTGCTTTCAACTGTAGGAATGGTACGGGTCCCGTTCCGGAGGCCGTCGGCGGGCCCCGGACCGGACCTTCGTCCCGGTAACGGGCTGCTTACCCCGGCCGGCGGGCCGTCTCGCACGCGCGCCCGCACTGTTACCGCCTTATTGACGCGCCGTGACCTTGTGACTGTCCGTCCGGAACTCTCGTGCGGAACACGAAGGAGCCCCCGGCAGCTGCCGGGGGCTCCTTCAGGCGCGTGCGTGGATCAGTCGAGCTCGACCATTCCCGCGGTCAGCGTCGCGCCGTCCGCCGGGTCGATCAGGATGAACGCGCCGGTACGGCGGGAGACCGCGTAGGCGTCCAGCGGCAGCGGCTCGGCGCTGCGCAGGGTGATCCGGCCCAGGTCGTTGGCGGTCAGCTCGGTGGCGCCCGCCAGGTCGCGGACGATCGCCTTGACGGTCCGGGTGGTGTGCTTGAGCAGCACCCGGTCGCCGACCCTGAGCGGCCGGTCGGCCAGATGGCAGACGGCGGCCGTGACGTCCTGGGTGAGCGCGGGCGCCTCCGGCCCGGCGGTGATCATGTCGCCGCGCGAGACGTCCCGCTGGTCGGCCAGCCGCACCCCGATGGACTGCGGGGCGTGGGCCGCCGCGACCTCGGTGCCGAGCACGTCGATCGCCGCGATCTCGGAGGTCTCGCCGGACGGGTGCACGGTGACCCGGTCGCCGACCCGCAGCGAGCCGGAGACCAGCTGGCCCGCGTAGTGGCGGACGTCACCGTGCCGGATGACGTACTGGACCGGGAAGCGGGCCGGGGCGTCGGCCGGGTCCGCGGCCACCGGGACGTTCTCCAGGAACTCCAGGAGCGCCGGGCCGCCGTACCAGTCCATGTGCGCGGACCGGTCGACGACGTTGTCGCCCGCCAGCGCCGAGACCGGGATCGCGGTGACCTCGGGGAGCCCCAGCTCGGCGGTCTGCGCGGTGAAGTCGGCGACGATCCGCTCGAACCCGGCCCGCTCGAAGCCGACCAGGTCCATCTTGTTGACGGCGAGGACGACGTGCGGGACACGCAGCAGGGCGGCCACGGCCGCGTGCCGGCGGGTCTGCTCGACGACCCCGTTGCGGGCGTCGACGAGGATGATCGCCAGCTCGGCGGTGGAGGCACCGGTGACCATGTTGCGGGTGTACTGCACGTGGCCCGGGGTGTCGGCGAGGATGAACCGGCGCTTCGGGGTCGCGAAGTAGCGGTACGCCACGTCGATGGTGATGCCCTGCTCGCGCTCGGCGCGCAGGCCGTCGGTGAGGAGGGCGAGGTCGGGGGCGTCCTTGCCGCGGCTGAGGGACGCCTGCTCGACGGCTTCCAGCTGGTCGGCGAGGACCGACTTGGAGTCGTGCAGCAGCCGTCCGACGAGGGTGGACTTGCCGTCGTCGACGGAGCCGGCGGTCGCGAACCGCAGGGTGTCGATGGTCGTGCTCATGCTTAGAAGTACCCCTCGCGCTTGCGGTCTTCCATCGCGGCCTCGGAGAGCTTGTCGTCGGCCCGGGTGGCGCCGCGCTCGGTGAGCCGGGAGGCGGCGATCTCCGCGATCACCTTCTCGATGCTGTCGGCGTCGGAGTCGACGGCGCCGGTGCAGGACATGTCGCCGACGGTCCGGTAGCGCACCTGACGCTTCTCGACGGACTCGTTCTCGCGCGGCCCGCCCCACTCGCCGGCGGTCAGCCACATGCCACCGCGCTGGAACACCTCGCGCTCGTGCGCGAAGTAGATCTGCGGCAGTTCGATCTCCTCGCGGGCGATGTACTGCCAGACGTCCAGCTCGGTCCAGTTGGAGAGCGGGAACACGCGGACGTGCTCGCCGGGGGCGTGCCGGCCGTTGTAGAGGTTCCACAGCTCGGGGCGCTGGCGGCGCGGGTCCCACTGCGAGAACTCGTCGCGCAGCGAGAACACCCGCTCCTTGGCGCGGGCCTTCTCCTCGTCGCGGCGGCCGCCACCGAAGACCGCGTCGAAGCGCTCGCTCTGGATCTTCTCGGTCAGCGGCACGGTCTGCAGCGGGTTGCGGACGCCGTCGGGCCGCTCGCGCAGCACGCCCCGGTCGATGTAGTCCTGCACGGAGGCCACGTGCAGCCGCAGCCCGTACCTCTCGACCGTACGGTCGCGGTAGGCGAGGACCTCGGGGAAGTTGTGTCCGGTGTCCACGTGCAGCAGCGAGAACGGGATCGCGGCCGGGGCGAAGGCCTTCAGCGCCAGGTGCAGCATGACGATGGAGTCCTTGCCGCCGGAGAACAGGATCACCGGCCGCTCGAACTCGCCCGCCACCTCGCGGAAGATGTGGACCGCCTCGGACTCCAGCGCGTCCAGATGGGACAGCGTGAAGGTGCTCATGCCAGCCCCCGCTCCACCAGCAGCGCGTGCACCGCGTCCGCCGACTCCTGCGGGGTCTGCTTCTGGGTGTGCAGCACCAGCGCCGGGTCGACGGGCGGCTCGTACGGGTCGTCGACGCCGGTCAGCCCGGTCAGCTGACCCGCGGCCTGCCGGGCGTACAGACCCTTCACGTCCCGCTCGCTGCACACCTCGACCGGGGTCGCCACATGCACCTCCAGGTACGGCGTCCCGCTCTTCTCGTGCCGGCCCCGTACCGCCTCGCGGCTGTCGGCGTAGGGCGCGATGACCGGGACGACGGAGAGCACGCCGTTGCGCGCGAGGACCTCGGAGACGAGGCCGATGCGCTGCACGTTGGTGTTGCGGTCCTCCCGGGAGAAGCCGAGGCCGGCCGAGAGGAAGCGGCGTATCTCGTCGCCGTCGAGGACCTCCACGCGGTGTCCCTCGGCCTTGAGCCGGTCGCCGAGGAGGCGGGCGATCGTCGTCTTCCCCGCGCTCGGCAGCCCCGTCAGCCAGACCGTGGCTCCCTGGGCCCTTGGCGTGGTGGTCATGCGCAACAGACCTCTTCCTTACCTACTCGTCAAACTCGCGTACGACCCGTCGAAGCGTAGGTAAGAAGTCTGAGAGGAACGGTTAAGGAAGCTGAGGTTTAACTGAGTGACTCCTGGTAGGCAAGAGGTCACAGGGGCCTGCAATGAACATTTCACAAAGGGCCGTCGGCCCGTTCACAGAGCCGTTCGCGGAGTCGGCCGGAGAGCCGGTCACTGGGACGGTTCCAGTCCGACGAAGGTGCCCCCGGCCTCCCGCAGCCGGTCGTGCAGGGCGCGGAAGACGGCCGCCGAGCGCGTGCCGGGCCAGTCGGCGGGCAGCAGGCCCGTCGGCAGTCCGGGGTCGGTGTACGGCAGGTGGCGCCAGGAGTCGAGGGTGCGGAGATAGTCGCGGTAGGCGTCCTCGGGCGGGGTGTCCGACCGGTGTTCCCAGCCGCGCAGCACCGGCTCGTGGGCGTCCAGGAACTGCTCGTGCGCCTTGGCGATCGCCGTCAGGTCCCACCAGCGGGCGACCGCCTCGGTGGTGGGTGCGAAGCCGAGGTGGTCACCCCGGAAGAAGTCCACGTACGGGTCGAGGCCGAGCCGGCGCAGGGTGTGCCGGGTCTCCTCGAACAGCCGGGCCGGGGCGATCCAGACGCCCGGCGCGGCGGTGCCGAAGCCGAGTCCGGCCAGCCGCGAGCGCAGCACGTGCCGCTTCTGCCGCTCCGACTCGGGTACGGAGAACACCGCGAGCACCCAGCCCTCGTCCTCGGGCGGCGCGTCGGCGTACACGCGGCGGTCGCCGTCGTCGAGCAGCTGCCGTGCCTCCGCGGAGAGCTCGTACCCGGCGGTGCCCTGTGCGGTACGGGCCGGGGCCAGCAGCCCGCGCCGTTTCAGCCGGGACACCGACGAACGTACGGAGGGGGCGTCCACGCCCACGGCGGCCAGCAGCCTGATCAGCTCGGCGACGGGCACCGGGCCGGGCAGGAAGCGGCCGTACGCGCCGTAGAGCGTGACGATGAGGGACCTCGGGGCGTGTTGCTCGGGCACGTTGATCATTTTAGGTCCCCGGCATCACTGCTGGTCACCTTCGGTGCATGGCTGAACGTGAGTCAGGATTCCGGAGCCCGTCCCGGACGCCCGGCGGCCAGGGTTCGTGCCGGTGCCGGTGCCGGTGCCGGTGCCGGGTCAGGCGGCGATGGCGACGGCGAAACGGTCGGCCGGGCCGCGGCGCGGCGGGACCACGCTGCCGTCGGGGTGGAGCTCACCCGTGTCGTCGAAGACGATCGCCCCGTCGCACAGCAGGGTCCAGCCCTGCTCGGGGTGGGCGGCGACGATGTGCGCCGGGCCGCGGTCGGCCGTCGCGCTCGGGAACTGGTGGGAACACATGGCGCACCTCCACGGGTCTGCCTCCGGCGCGGTCGCCGACCGGCATGACCAGACCATGCTCCTGTCGTGAACGCGGGGGAACCTCCCGCCGCGACCTGTGACAACACGCGGACAACTCCCGGACGTTCCCACGACGGTCGCCGCGGCTCCGGGATACGACCGGCGTCCCGGGCACGGCGGGACGCGCCACCGAAGGGGTGACGATCACGCTCCCGGGCCCGGTCGCCCGGTATCCAGGGCATGCCCCCACCTCGTGATCCGGGAAGGAAACCATGCCCGTACGCATCGTCCTCGCCGCGGCCCTCGGTTCCGTCGCCCTGCTGTGCGCCGCCGTCGCCCCCGCGACCGCCGCCCCCGGCGAGTCCGTCACCGTCGACCGCACCGGCCGTCTCGCCTCCGACGGCACCGTCACCCTCTCCGGCACCTACACCTGCACCGGTGCAGACGGACCGGTGTTCATCAGCTCCTCGGTCAGCCAGGACTCCCCGAACTACAAGTACGGCATCGGCGGCACCCGGGCCGTCTGCGACGGCGCCGAGCACCGCTGGGAGAACACCGGCAAGGTCACCTCGGAGAAGCTGAAGCCCGGCGCGGCCCACGTGGAGGCCACGATCATGGAGCTGCGCTCCACGGGCGGCCTGCCGCTGCCGTCCTTCCACGCCACCGGCCAGCGGGACATCACCCTCACCTAGGCCTGACCCGGACACGGGCACCGGGCCCCGGTCGCCGGGGCCCGGGGCCACCGGGGCTCGGTCGCCCGGTCGCCAGATCAGCGGGTCAGCAGCTTGCGCAGCGTCGCGGTGATCTCGTCCGGCGCCTCCTCCGCCATGAAGTGCCCGCACGTCACCGTCCGGTGCTCCAGGTCCGGGGCCCAGGCCCGCCACACCGCGGCCGCGTCGTAGCCGAGGGCGGCACCCCAGTCCTGCTGGAGCACGGTGACCGGCATGGACAGGACGTTCCCGGCGGTCCGGTCGGCCAGGTCGTGGCCGGCGTCGACACCGGCCGAGGCCCGGTAGTCGGCCACGATCGAGGGCACCGCCGCCCGGC
This sequence comes from Streptomyces sp. NPDC047061, assembly GCF_040643955.1. Taxonomy (NCBI): domain Bacteria; kingdom Bacillati; phylum Actinomycetota; class Actinomycetes; order Kitasatosporales; family Streptomycetaceae; genus Streptomyces; species Streptomyces sp. NPDC047061. The sequence continues at coordinate 45,407 of NZ_JBEYVI010000049.1, read as the reverse complement.
AGGCCGCGAGATAGGCGGCGCGGACGTCGGCCGGGATCGCCACGGGGTCGCGGGTCCACAGGTCGAGGAAGTGGCCGAAGAACAGGTCCGGGGCCGCGCCGATCAACTCCTCAGGCAGGCCCGGCGGCTGGGCCATCAGGTACAGGTGGAAGGCGACGGCGGCCGTGGCGCCGTGCAGTACCTCCCACATGTCCAGGGTGGGCAGCACGTCCAGCAGCGCCAGGTGCGTGACCGCGTCCGGGTGGTCGAGCCCGGCCCGGAAGGCGACCAGCGCACCCCGGTCGTGCCCGGCGAGCGCGAAGCGCTCGTGGCCGAGGGCCCGGGCGAGCGCCACCACGTCGGCGGCCATGGTCCGCTTCGCGTACGACGTCCCGTCCACGTCGGCCGGCTTGTCGCTCGCGCCGTAGCCGCGCAGGTCGGGACAGATCACGGTGTGTCCGTCCGCGAGGCCGGCGGCCACGTGCCGCCACATCAGGTGGGTCTGGGGGAAGCCGTGCAGCAGGACGACCGGGCTGCCGGTGCCGCCGACGGCCGTGTGCAGGGCGACGCCGTCCGCGACCGGGACACGGTGCTGCTGAAAACCGGGGATGTTCATGCGCCGAGGCTCCCGTTCCCCGATCAGCAGCGAATCAGCAGCGGGTCGGCAGAACGTACGGTGGGCGGGTGAGGAACGACCAGGTCGCCTTCGGGGTGCTCGGACCCGTGACGGCCGAGCGGGTCGGTCTCCCGCTCGCCCTGAAGGGCCCCCGGCACCGCGCCGTACTGGCCCGGCTGATCGTCGCCCGCAGACGCGTAGTGCCCGTCGCCCGGCTGGTCGCCGACCTCTGGGAGGAGCCGCCGCCCACCGCCGTCGGCGCCGTCCGCACCTTCGTCGGGGATCTGCGGCGGGCCCTCGAACCCGACCGGCCGCCCCGAACTCCGGCCCGGCTGCTGGTCACCGACGGCCCCGGCTACGCCCTGCGCGCGGAAACGGTCGACGCCTGGCGGTTCGAGCGGGCCGTGACGGCCGCCGGGCAGGAGGAGCCCGGGACGGCCGCGGAGCTGCTGCGGGAGGCGCTGGAGCTGTGGCGGGGGCCTGCCTACGCCGAGTTCGCGGACGAGGAGTGGTGCCGGGGCGAGCGGGCCCGGCTCGCCGAACTGCGGCTGCGGGCCGTGGAGCAGCGGGCCGAGGCGCTCCTGGCGGCGGGCCGGGCGGCCGAGGCGGTGCCCGATCTGGACGCCCACCTCGCCGGGCACCCGTGGCGCGAGGAGGCCTGGCGGCTGCTGGCGCTCGCCCTCTACCGGACCGGCCGCCAGGGCGACGCCCTCGCGGTGCTGCGCCGGGCCCGCGCGACCCTCGCCGGACAGCTGGGCGTCGACCCGGGCCGGGCGCTGCGCCGGCTGGAGGCCGGCATCCTCGCGCAGGACCCGGGGCTGGACGCGGAACGCGAGTCGGCACCGGCCCGGGTCTGGTCCCGGGCCGCCGAGGCGTACGACCGTACCGTCGCCGCCGGATCCCGGGCCCGCCTCGAATCGACCGTGGGACTGCTCCGCACCCTCGCGGTGACCGGCTCCGGCGGGCTGGCCGCCGCCCGCGAACACCGGCTCGCGGCGATCACCGCGGCCGAGGAGTTCGGGGACCCGGAACTCACCGCCCGGGTCATCGGCGCCTACGACGTCCCCGCCATCTGGACCCGGTCCGACGACGAGACGGGCGCCCGCCGCATCGTCCGGGCCGCCGAACGGGCACTGGCCCGCCTCCCCGCCACCCCGGCCCAGGACGCCGCCCGCTGCCGGCTGCTCGCCACCGTCGCCCTGGAGTCACGCGGCACCAGGTCCGACCGCGCCGCGCAGGCCGCCGCCGAGGCCGAGCGCCTCGCCCGTCGTCTGGACGACCCGGCGCTGCTCGCCTTCGCCCTCAACGGCGTCTTCATGCAGTCCTGCACCCGGCCCGGCCTCGCCCCGCGCCGCGACGCCGTCGGCACCGAACTGGTCGCTCTGGCGGCCCGGCACGGCCTGGCCACCTACGAGGTGCTGGGCCATCTGATCCGGGTACAGGCGCGCGCCGCGCTCGCGGACTTCACGACGGCCGACGAACACGCGGCAGCCGTCGATCAGCTGGCGGACCGTCATGAACTGCCGCTGGCAAGGGTGTTCACGGCGGGATACCGGGCGCTGCGCCTGGCGGCGACGGGCGGGACCGGCCACGACGAGGGAGGAACCGGTGCCGTCGAGGCCGCCTACCGTGAGGTCGGCCGGCTTCTCGACGGGCCCGGGATGCCCGGGGTGCGCGACGGGCTGCTTCCTCTCGCGCTGCTCTGCCTCCGCCTGGCGGAGCGGCCCCGCGGAATCCGGGACGCCGTCGACCCGGGCGCCGACTGGGGGCCGTACCTCCCCTGGATCCGGCCCGCGCTCGCCCTCGCCGCCGACGACGAAGGGGCAGCCCGCGACGCGCTGCGCGGGCTGCCCGAGCCTCCTGCCGACCTCGTGCAGGAGGCGCTGTGGTGCGTCGCGGCGGCCGCCGCCCTGGAACTCGGCGACCAGCCGACCCTGCACCGCTGCCAGGCCGCGCTGCGCCCGGCCGCCGGCCAAATCGCCGGCGCGAGCAGCGGGTTGCTGACGGCCGGTCCGATCGACGACTGGCTGACGAAGCTGGATGGGGCTCTCAGCTAAGCGCGCCCCAAAGGGGCGCGGGGCTGTATCCATATGCGGCTCCGCCACGTGGGCGCGACCAGCCACGACGGCGCCGCAGCCGAAAACGAACCCACCGCGGCCTCCCAGCGCAGCGCTACGCCGCCAGCTCCTTCCTGATGCGGTCCAGCATGAACGCCGAGGACTCGCGCGCCCGTTCCTCCCAGGCGAAGACGCAGGCGGTGGCGACACCGTCGAAGTCCAGCTCGCGCAGGGTGCCGAAGAAGGCGTCCCAGTCCACCTCGCCCTGGCCGATGTCCAGGTGCTGATGGATCCGGGCCGTGGTGCCGGGCGGGTTGAGGATGTAGCGCAGCCCGCTGGAGCCCTTGTGGTTGAAGGAGTCCGCGATGTGCACGTGCCGCAGCTTGTCACCGGCGTAACGCATCATCGCCGCGATGTCGGCCGTGGGGTCGGCGCCGGAGAGGTGGAAGGAGTGCGGGGCGCAGTAGAGGTAGTTCACCCACGGCTTGTCGATCGCGCGGACCAGGTCCACCGCGGGGGTGTTCTCCTCGCAGAAGTCGTCCGGGTGCGCCTCCAGGTTGAGGGCGATGCCCTCGCGCTCGAAGAGCGGGAGCAGTTCCTCCAGCGAGCGCCAGAACGCGGCCTCGCTCTCGGCGGCGCGCTCCGGGCGGCCGTTGAACTCGCTGTTCATCAGCGGGCATTCGAGATCGGCCGTGATCTCGATCATCCGCTTCCAGTAGCGGACGGCCGCCTGCCGCTCGGCCTCGTCCGGCGACGACCACTTGTACAGCGGCAGCACCGAGGAGAGCTGCACGCCGTGCGTGCGCAGCGAGTTCTTCAGCTCAGCGATCCGCCCGTCGTCCGCGCGCGGATGCAGGAAGAACGGCATGAAGTCGTCGCGCGGCGACAACTCGATGTATCCGTAGCCGAGTTCGGCCACCGTGCGGACCATGTCGTCGATCGGCAGGACACGGAACATGTACGGGTCGAGGGCGATCTTCATGCGGTGCCTCCGTAGAAGGCCGGGCGGGGCTTGAGGTCGGTGGCGACGACGGTGCCCGACTCCAGGGCCTCGACGGTCGCGGCGGTGATGACGGTGGCGGCGTAGCCGTCCCAGGCGGAGGGACCGGTGGGCTCCTCGCCCGCCGCCAGGCCGGCGATCCACTCGCGGAACTCGGTGTCGAAGGCGTCCCGGAAGCGGCCCACCCAGTCGGTGAGCACGGCGGTGCTGTGCCGACCGGCGGTACGGACGCCGACGGCGGCCGGGTCGGGCAGCCGGACCAGGCCCTCCTCGCCCACGGTCTCGCACTGGATGTCGTAGCCGTACCGGCAGTTGACGAAGACCTCCAGGTCGACGCGGACGCCCCTGGCGGTCTCGAAGAGCATGATCTGCGGGTCCTTCAGGTGCCCGGACCGCTTGCTCGTGGAGCGCGGCAGGACCACCTGGGCGGAGACGATCTCGTCGTCGAGGAGCCAGCGCAGTACGTCGACCTCGTGCACCGCCGTGTCCAGCGCGGCCATCGCGGAGGTGTACGACTCGGGGACGGTCGGGTTGCGGTGGGCGCAGTGCACGATCAGCGGTGCGCCGATCCGGCCGGAGTCGATGACCTCCTTCAGCTGCCGGTAGCCGGCGTCGTAGCGGCGCATGAAGCCGACCTGCACCAGCCGCCGCCCGTGCGCCTGCTCCGCCTCGACGATCCGCAGGCAGTCCTCGGCGGTGGTGGCGAGGGGCTTCTCGCAGAAGACGGGCTTCCCGGCGGCGATCGCGGTCAGCACGTGCTCGGCGTGGGTGGGGCCCCAGGAGGTGACGAGTACGGCGTCCACGTCGTCGGCCGCGACCACGGCCGCCCCGTCGGGCAGCACCCGGGCGCCGACCGGCTCCGCGGCCTCGGCGGCACGGGCCGGGTCGATGTCGGTGACCGCGGTGACGCGGGCCCCGGTGATGGTGTGGGTGAGGCGCTGGATGTGCTCGTTGCCGATCCAGCCGGCGCCGACGACTCCTACACGTACGGTCATGGTCGTCCCTTCAGGGGGTCAGGCAGGGGGGCAGACAGGGGGGTCAGGAGAAGCGCGCCCGGAGTTCGGCTTCGAGGGTTTCGAGGGTGCGGCCCCTGGTCTCGGGGACGTGGAGCTTCACGAAGGTGAGCGAGAGGATCCCGGCCACGGCGAAGAGGAAGAAGGTGTTGGAAATGCCGATGGCGGAGACCAGCGACGGGAAGACCAGGCCGATCACGAAGTTGGTCAGCCACAGCACCACGGCCGCGACGCCCATCCCGAAGCCGCGCATCCGCATCGGGAAGATCTCGGAGAGCATCAGCCAGGTCACCGGGGAGATCGCGCCCTGCTGGAAGGCGAGGAAGGTGACCGTCATGGCGAGCACGGCGTAGGCCCGGCCGTCCCCGGCGGGCAGCACCAGGGAGAAGACGCCGATGAACAACAGGGCCAGCGTGGTGCCGATCTGACCGGTCATCAGCATCGGACGGCGGTTGACGCGCCCGAGGAGCCAGATGCCGGCGAACGTGGCGAGGACCGAGATCACACCGTTGGCGATGTTCGCGGTCAGCGCGGTGTCCGCGGCGAAACCGGCGTCCGAGAGGATCTGGGTGCCGTAGTACATGATCGTGTTGACGCCGGTGATCTGCTGCACGATCGCGATGCCGAAGCCGACGAACATCAGCTTGCGCAGCCACGGCGTGGCCTTCATGTCCTGCCAGCCGCCGAGCCTCTCCTGCTCCTCCCGCACCGCGAGCGCGGACACCTCGGCCAGTTCGGCCTCGGCGCGCTGCGCGGACCGCACCTGCCGCAGCACCTCCAGCGCCTCGCCGAACCGGGTCCTGGAGGCCAGCCAGCGCGGGCTCTCCGGCATCACCAGCATCCCGAACCACAGCACCACGGCCGGGACGGTGGCGATCACCAGCATCCAGCGCCAGACGCCACCGCTCTCGCCGCCGACGTGCGCGATCACGGCGTTGGAGGTGAAGGCCAGCAACTGCCCGCTGACGATCATCAGTTCGTTGCGGGTGACCAGCGCGCCGCGCCGCTCCGCGGGTGAGATCTCCGCCAGGTACACCGGCACGGTCACCGACGCGCCGCCGACCGCGAGGCCGAGCACGAACCGTGCCACGATCATCACCGCGGTGGTCGGCGCGAGGGTGGCGCCCAGCGCGCCCACGAAGAACAGCACCGCGAGGGCGAGGATCGTACGGCGGCGGCCGCGCGCGTCCGACAGCCGGCCGCCGGCCACCGCACCGAGCGCGGCGCCCAGCAGCAGCGAACTGGTGACCATGCCCTCGGTGAACGAGTTCAGCCCGAGGTCCCTGCTCATGTAGGGCAGGGCACCGTTGATCACGCCGGTGTCGTAGCCGAAGAGCAGTCCGCCGAAGGTGGCGACGACCGTGATGGCCCGCAGTCGCCGGGAGACCGCCGCGGAGGGCCGGTCGGTGCCGGGGACGGTGGCCTCGGGGGCGGTGGCCTGGATCGCGTCGTCCCTGACGTTCATGGCCCGCCTCCTCACCGGCCGAGGGCGGGGCGCCGGGTACCGGACAGCCCTTGGCCGTTCAGGTACTCGCGCGTGCTGGTGGCGATGGGCAGCGGCACCTCGGGGGCGCACGGGTACAGGTCCTGCTCGACGATCACGAACAGCTCGGCGTCGAGGCCGGCCAGCTCGGCGATCACGTCGGCGGGGTTCGGCACCCCGGCCGGCGGCGAGACGCACACGCCCCGCTTCACGGCCTCGCCGAAGCCGAGGTCCTCCGCCGCCACCTGGGCGAGGATCTCCGGGTCCATCTGCTTGATGTGGACGTAGCCGACGCGCTCGCCGAAGCGGCGGATCAGGTCGACGTTGTCACCACCCCCGTAGGCCACGTGTCCGGTGTCCAGGCACAGGTTCGTGTACCGGACGTCGGACTCGTTCAGCAGCCGCTCGATCTCCGGCTGGGTCTGGATGTGGCTGTCGGCGTGCGGGTGGATCACCAGCCGTACGTCGTACTCGTCGAGGAGCAGGCGGCCCAGCCGGTCGGCGGCCTTGCCGAAGCCCGCCCACTGGCCGGCGGTCAGCTCCGGCGACTCGGTGAACGCGCCGGTCTTCTCGTCCCGGTACATGGGCGGGATGAGCACCAGGTGGTGGGCGCCCGCGGCCTGGGTCAGCGTGGCGACCTGCCGGACGTGGGCGAGCATCTCGTCCCAGGCCTCGGGGCGGTGCAGCGCGCCGAACGCGGTGCCGCCGGAGACCTTGAGCCCGCGGGCGTCGAGTTCGTCCCTGAGCCGCTGCGGGTCGGTGGGGAGGTAGCCGTAGGGGCCGAGCTCGAACCACTCGTAGCCGGCCTGCTGCAGCTCGTCGAGGAAGCGGGTGTACGGGACCTGGTGCTCGTCCTCGGGGAACCAGATGCCCCAGGAGTCGGGTGCCGAGCCCAGGCACAGGTTGCCTGCGGTGGTGCGGAGGGCGGATGGCGCCGTTGCCATGGAGTGTCCTTCGGGGGAGGGGGTCCTCCGGGAGAGGGGGACTCGGTCGCGGGAGGCGGGCCTTTGTCGCGCTCTACTAGCGCGCTCTAGTGCGAGTACGATGACCCCTGTCCGAATGTCATGTCAATACCTTGTCGCCGGGGGATTTCCGGGAGCTTCCGGGGGCAGGCCCTAGGGTGGGCTCCGTCGAAGGGTGGGTGCACTGGTGGATGCAGCGGGCAGGCGGCGGCCGACGATGGCCGACGTCGCCGACAGGGCGGGTGTCTCCCGGGCGCTGGTGTCGATCGTGTTCCGCAACCAGCCCGGCGCGAGCCAGGAGACGCGCGAGCGGGTGCTCCGGGTCGCCGACGAGATCGGCTACCGCCCCGACAGCGCGGCCCGGCTGCTGGCCCGGGGCCGCAGCCGCACCCTCGGCGTGATGTTCACCGTCCACCAGACCTTCCACACCGACCTCATCGAGGGCATCTACCCGGAGGCCGAGCGGCTCGGCTACGACGTGCTGCTCTCCGCCGCCGCCGAGGGCCGCAGCGAGGAGAAGGCGGTGGAGGCTCTGCTCGCCCACCGCAGCGAGGCGCTGATCCTGCTCGGCCCGGACGCGGACCCCGCCTACCTGGACGGGCTCGGCCGGCGTGTCGTGACCGTGTCGGTCAGCAGCCGGGTGCCGAGGGCCCGGGTGGACTTCGTGCACAGCGCCGAGAGCAAGGGCGTCCGGCAGGCCATGGACTACCTGGTCGAGCTCGGTCACCGCAGGATCGTGCACATCGACGGCGGCCGGGGTCCCGGCTCGGCCGAGCGGCGGCGCTCCTACCGGGCCGCGATGCGCAGGCACGGACTGGAGCCGGAGAGCCGGGTGATACCCGGTGCGCACACCGAGCAGTCCGGCATCGAGACCGGACGGCTGCTGCTCGCGGAACGCGACCGCGGGCTGCCGCTGCCGACCGCGGTGCTGGCGGGCAACGACCGTTGCGCGATGGGCGTGTTGATGGCGATGACGCGGGGTGGCGTCGAGGTCCCGGGCGACGTCTCCGTGGTCGGCTTCGACGACAGCCATCTCTCCCACCTCATGCCGGTCGGCCTCACCACGGTCCGTCAGGACGCGCGGCTGATGGCCGAGTACGCGGTGCGGTTCGCCGTGGAGCGGCTGGAGGAGCCCGAACTGGAGCCGCGCGAGGCGGTGCTGGACCCGAAACTGGTGGTACGCGGCACGAGCGGGCCGCCCCCCGCAGGAGACGGCCCGCTTGCCGGGTGATCGCCGACTGAGCGTCAGCGGGTGCCGTTGGCGGCGAACTCGGCGATGGTGCCGGCGTTGTCCTTGGTGACGAACGCGGGCCCGGTCAGGACGGGGGCGGTGCCGCCGCCGCTGTAGTTGCCGTTGTTCTTGTAGAGCCACAGGGAGTCGACGGCGAGGTAGCCCTGGAGGTACGGCTGCTGGTCGACCGCGAACTCGACGGAGCCGTCCTGGACGGCGGACACCAGGTCCTTGTTGAGGTCGAAGGTGGCCACCTTGGCCTTGCTGCCGGCGTCCTTGACGGACTGGATGGCGGTCAGGGCGATCGGGGCGCCGAGGGTGACGACCTGGTCGATCGAGGAGTCCTGCTGGAGCTTGGCCGTGATGGTGGACTTGACCGAGGGCATGTCGGTGCCGTTGACGTAGATCTTGTCGGTCTTGCCCTTGAAGCCCTTGGCCAGGCCCGCGCAGCGGGCTTCGAGGGCGACCTGGCCCTGGGCCTGCACGACACACAGGGCGTGCTTGGCGCCCAGCTGGTTGAGGCGCTGGCCGAAGGCCTCACCCGCGATGTTCTCGTCCTGGCCGAAGTACTCGAGCATGCCGAGCTTCTTCCAGGCGTCCAGACCGGAGTTGAAGCCGACGACCGGGATGTCCGCGGCCTTGGCCTTGGCCACCACCGCCTTCAGGGCGTCGGGTGTGGCCGCGGTCAGGGCGATGCCGTCGACCTTCTGGTCGATCGCGTTCTGCACCAGGTTGGCCTGGTTGGCGGCGCTGGGGTCGGCGGAGTAGACCAGCTTGATGTTGTCCTTGGCGGCGGCCGCGGCCGCGCCCTTGCGGATCAGGTCCCAGAAGGTGTCGCCGGGCTGGGCGTGCGTGATCATGGCCACCGTCATGCGGGGCGTGGACGCCTTGCCGGCGGACGCGGCGGCGCCGCTGTTCTCGGAGTTCTTGCCGCCGGAGCTGCTGGAGCAGCCTGCGGCGAGCAGGACGCCCGCGAGAACGGTGGCGGCCATGGCGGCGGCTCGGTGGTTTCTGTGCATGTCCCTAGCACCTCGCTGTGCGGTCTGGGTCGGCTCTGCGGAGCGGAACGAGCGGTAATGAATGACGGGGAGGGGATGTCTTCGCCGGCCCGGTGGCCCGGTGCCGGGGTGTGGCGGATCGGGGAGTCGTGAAGCGCGCGGGTGGACCGCCGGCGGTGGGGGCATGCGGCGCCGGTGGCCGACCGGGTGCCTCGCACGGGCGGGAGTGGAGCTCCGTGCCGACGGTCAGGGGTACGACCGACGGCGGTTTGCGGCTTGCGGCTCGTGTCTGCGCTAGAGCGCTTTATTAGCGCGCTCTAGTGACACGTACTATGGGCGCGCCCTCAGGGGTTGTCAATGACTTTGTCATGACGTTCCAACAAAGGAGGACGGGGCTCGCGCGGCGGCCACCGAGGGGGCGCGCGGCTGGTCGGCGGGCATGCCGATGCCCGCCGCGCCGGTGAGGGTGGCGGGCGGTGCGAAGTGGGGGAGACGGCCTTCTCGGCGGGGGCGGCAGGGGCGACGGGGCGGCGGAGGCGCCGGGGTTGCGGGGGAGGGGTGGCCCAGGGGGGCTGGATCGGCCGGTGCCGGGAGAGCTCGCGCGGGGACACCCCCGTCGCCCCCGCGCGAGCTTGTCAGAGGGGCGCCTCGGTCAGAAGCCGCAGGAGTAGTTGGAGCCGTTCCCGGGAAGCAGGGAGTCCTTCACCCAGCCGACCGTGCCGTCGTCGATGTTCCAGAGCCAGGTCCAGGTGCCGCCGTCGCCGGAGGTGTAGCAGTAGTACATGAGCGTGTCCTGGTTGTCGGCCCAGCCCTTCACGGCACAGCTGGTGCTGGAGCCGCTGCGCATGTTGGCGGAGACGCCCTTCGTCATCGTGACTTCGGTGCCGTCGTTCAGCGGACCGGTCCGGCCGCAGTAGGCGCTCGCCGACGCCGGACCCGCGGCGGTGACGACCAGGCCCGCGGGGACGGCGAGCACCCCGATCGTCAGTGCCGCCAGCTTCGCGCGGAATGCTGTTCGCATGCCTCGTTCCTTTCCTCAGGGACTACGGATCTGTGCGTGAGCGGTGGTCAGCACCCCGGATAGCGCAGCCACGGCCAGGTCTTGGGGCCGACGCTGCCGTCCTCTTTGAGCGCGGCCTCGCAGAGGTCGTTGATGTCGTGCTGGAAAGCCCTCGCCGCGGCCTGGGACTTGGAGCCGAAGATCCCGTCGACGGTCCCCGGGTCGTATCCCCGGTACTTGAGGAGGCACTGGGCCTCCTTGCCGGCGGCGGTCACCTGCGAGGTGGACGGAATCGCGGTGCTGCCCGTGTAGTAGCCGGCGGTGAGCGGGCCGAATCCGCCGGTCACGTTGCAGGCGTAGACCGTGGCCGCGGTGGCCGCGGTGGCCTCGGTCCCGGCGGCGAACTGGCCGGCGAGCGTGCCGCCCAGGAGGACGGCTGCGGCGAGCGCGAGTGACGCACGCCTGTGCGTCGTCGGGCCTGCCGTCGCGCCTGCCGATGTGCCTGCCGCCGTGGTGACTGTCATGGAACCCCCGGAACCCGTCGTGGTCGGTGCGCGGCCCATCGTGGTCGGCTCTCCGTCCAACCGGCCACAGATCAAAGCGAGTTGGGACAAGCGGGGATGATCCCGGTGCTGAGCTGCAGGGATGTCGTGCGGGACGACGGGACGGCGGGATGTGCAGATATCGTGAAGGCGGGAAGGGCGTGGGACGGGGGCTGGACGGGTGCGCGACGGCGTACGCGAAGGGTTGGGGCATGTCGCGATGGAAGGCGCTGCCCGAGTCGTTGGATCCCCGGATCCGCCGACTCGTGGTCGAGCTGCGCCGGTTGAAGGACCACAGCGGGCTGAGCATGGTCGCGTTGGAGTCGAGGACGGGGTTCAGCAAGTCGTCCTGGGAGCGCTATCTCAACGGCAAGGTGGCGCCGCCCCGGCAGGCCGTCGAGACCATGGCCGAAGTGTGCGGCGGGGACCGGATCGGCCTGGCGGCGCTGTGGGAAGTGGCCACCACCCACGCCTCGCAGGGTCCCACGGCACCGGCACCGGCACCGGCACCGGCTCCGCGGGAGCCGGAACGGCCGGCGCTCTCCAAGGCGGTGCCCGAGGAGCCCGGCGAGTCAACGGCCTTCGTCGGGCAACCGGATGACGACCGACCGGAAGACGACCGCCCCCAAGACGCTGGCCCCGACGACGGCGGACCGGACGACGGCCGGACCCCGCGTCGGGCACGGCCGGTCGCGACGGTCGCCGGTGTGGCCGTGGTGGCGGCAGGCCTCGCCGTGCTGGCGGCGGTGGCCGTGGCCATCGCCTGGCCCGGGTCGCCGTCGGCGACCCCGGAACCTCGTGCGGCCGCCGCGACGACGAAGGTGCCGACCTCCACCTACTCCGCGAAGACGTTCCCGTGCTACTTCACCCTGCACGACGGTCTGCTGTACGCCGGGCACAGCACGACCCTCACCGACGAGTACCACGTCGGCATCACCGTCGAGGCGGTGGCGGAGGTGCAGTGCCTGGCCAGACGGCACGGCTTCGACCCGAAGGGGATCGACGGCTCGTTCGGGCCCAACACCAGGGCCGCGGTCCAGGGGTTCCAGCGGTCCCGCGGACTCACCGCCGACGGCATCGTGGGTCCCATGACCTGGCGTGAGCTCAGGAAGCCGGGTGGCTGAGGGCCCCCGGCCGGGCCCGGGCCGTGAGCCGCGGGCGGCCACCGCACCCGAGGTCCGTCACCTCGTGGAGCGGCTGCGGGAGGCTCGGGAGGAAACCGGGCTGAGCTTCGCCGCGCTCGCGGCCAGGACCACGTACAGCAAGTCGTCCTGGGAGCGGTACCTCAACGGCAAGACGCTCCCTCCCCGGGACGCGGTGGAGACACTCGCGAAGCTGAGCGGCGCGGACCCCGTACGGCTGCTGGCGCTGTGGCAGCTCGCCGACCGCGCGTGGAGCGGCCGCGACGCACGCGCCACCGCCCCGCAGGCCACCGCCCCGCAGGCCGCCGGCCCCGCGGAAGCCGCGCCCGCCACGGACGCGCCGCGAGAGGCGGGAGCGCAGGCCGTGGTCGTGGACCCGCCCCCGGGGCGGTCCGACGGGCCGGTCCTCCGGGACCGGAGACCGGGCCGCGGCACCGTCCTGCTCGTGGCGGCGGGGACCGTGCTGGTCACCGTCCTCGCCGTGGGTGCCGTGGCATGGACGTACGGGGGCTGGCACCGGGAACCGGCGTCGAGACCCAGCAGCGGTACCTGCCGGGGGGAGAGTTGCACGGACCGCGACGCCGAACAGCACGACACGGACTGCTGGACGGACGCGGGCACCCGGGCGCGCCGGGAGATCGCCGGACGCGTCGTGGAACTGCGCTTCAGTCCGACGTGCCGGGCGGCCTGGGGCCGGATCACCGCACCGCGCAGCGGGGACCGGCTGCAGGTCGACACCACCGACGGACGGCACCAGTCACGGCTGGTGCTCGTGCCGGGCCGGTACCTCTACACCCTGATGATCGGCCTCGGGCGCCCGTCCGAGGCACGGGCCTGCATCGAACTGCCCGACGGCTCCTCCGCCTGCACCGGTTGGGGCCGCTGACACCGCGCCGGGCGACCGCCGCCGCACCCCGCCCTCGCGTGACCTGTCCGAACAAGTACGGGGCCGAGCGTCTTTACCTGCCACTCAAGATCTCGTCGCGTACTGGTCATCTGTTCTTGGTCAACATCATCCAAAGGGACCTTATGTTCGCGGTCAAGCAATGGGCAAGAACAGTAACGGAGGACGTTGTGTCCCTGGATGTCCGTAGGGCTCGGCGGTTCGCCGCTCCCGCAGCCGCCGCGGTCGCTGCTGCGGTCGTGACGATGGTGGTCAACCCGACGCTGGGCGCGTCGGCCTCGGCTCCGCAGGCCTCGGCCAAGACCCCGACCGCCAAGAACGTCATCTTCATCAACGGCGACGGCATGGGCGCCGCCACGCGCCAGGCCGCCCGCCTGCACCTGAGCGGCCTGGGCGGCCAGCTCGCGATGGACAAGCTCCCCGTCTCGGGCCAGCTGACCACCGAGCCGGACGACCCGAAGGCCGTCGTCACCGACTCGGCCGCCGCGGCGACCGCGTGGGCCACGGGCGAGAAGACCTACAACGGCGCGATCAGCGTCGACGTGGACGGCAACCCGCTGGCCACCCTCGGTCAGCAGGCCAAGGCGGCCGGCAAGGCCACCGGCCTGGTCACCACCGCGCAGGTCACCGACGCGTCGCCGGCGGCGTTCTTCGCGAACACCGCCAACCGTTCGGCGCAGGACGAGATCGCCCGCCAGTACATCGAGGTCAGCAAGCCCGACGTCATCCTGGGCGGTGGCGAGGACTGGTGGCTGCCCGCGGGCAGCGCCGGTGCGTTCAAGGACCAGCCCGCCGAGGACCCGTCCGAGGCGAGCAAGGGCACCAAGGGCGACCTCATCGCCAAGGCCAGGAAGGCCGGTTACTCCTACGTCTCCAGCGCGGAGCAGCTCAGCAGCGCCAAGGGCGGCAAGCTCCTCGGTCTCTTCGCCAACGAGGAGATGTTCCAGCAGCGCGCCGAGGGCCAGGGCGACGTGTACAGCCCGGTGGTCGGTCTCTCCACCATGACCAGCAAGGCCCTGAGCACGCTGGACAAGAACAAGAAGGGCTTCTTCCTCATGGTCGAGGAGGAGGGTGTGGACGAGTTCGCCCACGCGAACAACGGCACCCGCGTCCTGCAGTCCATGCAGGAACTGGAGAAGGCGGTGGCCGTGGCCCGTGCCTACGTCGCCACCCACCCCGACACCCTGCTGGTCGTCACCGGCGACCACGAGACCGGCGGCCTGGCCGTCGAGGACTCGGACGCGGCCGACGAGTCCGGCACCGGCATCTCCGCCGAGGACGGTCCGTTCAGCATCCGCGGCAGCGAGAAGAGCTTCTACATCGACTGGACCACGTCCGGGCACACCGGTGTGGACGTTCCCGTGACCGCGGTCGGCCCGCTGTCCGACCGCTTCACCGGCAAGCACGCCAACACCCACGTGTACGACGTGCTGCGCCAGGCCCTGACGCGCCGCTGACCGACGAGCGGCGGCGTCGACCGGGGCCGACCGGGCTCCACTTCGGCAAAGGCGATCACCACGGCGCCCGCCAAAGTCCCGGAACCGCCCCGGAGATGCCGCCGCACCCCTCCCCGACCCGCGAACCAGCAGGTCGGACCGGGGCGCGGCGGCATTCGGCCGTCAGATGTCCCGGAAGATCTCGATCTGCGCCCCGATCGTGTTGAGGCGTTCGGCGAGGTCCTCGTAGCCGCGGTTGATGACGTACACGTTGCGCAGCACGGACGTGCCCTCGGCCGCCATCATGGCGAGCAGGACGACCACGGCGGGGCGCAGGGCCGGCGGGCACATCATCTCGGCGGCGCGCCAGCGGGTCGGGCCCTCCACCAGGACGCGGTGCGGGTCGAGGAGCTGGAGGCGGCCCCCGAGGCGGTTCAGGTCGGTGAGGTAGATCGCGCGGTTGTCGTAGACCCAGTCGTGGATGAGGGTCTTGCCCTGGGCGACTGCCGCGATGGCGGCGAAGAACGGGACGTTGTCGATGTTCAGGCCGGGGAAGGGCATCGGGTGGATCTTGTCGATCGGCGCCTCCAGCTTGGAGGGGCGGACCGTGAGGTCGATCAGGCGGGTACGGCCGTTGTCCGCGAAGTACTCGGGGCTGCGGTCGTGGTCGAGGCCCATCTCCTCCAGGACGGCGAGTTCGATCTCCAGGAACTCGATGGGGACACGGCGGACCGTCAGCTCGGACTCGGTGACGACGGCCGCCGCCAGCAGGCTCATCGCCTCGACCGGATCCTCGGAGGGGGAGTAGTCCACGTCCACGTCGATGGTCGGGACGCCGTGCACGGTCAGGGTCGTGGTGCCGATGCCCTCGACCTTGACGCCGAGCGCCTCCAGGAAGAAGCAGAGGTCCTGGACCATGTAGTTGGAGGACGCGTTGCGGATGACCGTCACGCCGTCGTGGCGGGCCGCGGCCAGCAGCGCGTTCTCGGTCACCGTGTCGCCGCGCTCGGTCAGGACGATCGGCCGGTCGGGGCGGATCGCGCGGTCGACCTGCGCGTGGTACTGCCCCTCGGTCGCCGCGATGTCCAGACCGAACCGGCGCAGCGCGATCATGTGCGGCTCGATGGTCCGGGTCCCGAGGTCGCAGCCGCCGGCGTACGGCAGCTTGAAGTGGTCCATGCGGTGCAGCAGCGGACCGAAGAACATGATGATCGAGCGGGTGCGTACGGCGGCCTCGGCGTCGATCGACGCCATGTCGAGGTCGGCCGGGGGGACCAGCTCCAGGTCGACGCCGTCGTTGATCCAGCGGGTGCGCACGCCGATGGAGTTGAGCACCTCCAGCAGGCGGTACACCTCCTCGATCCGGGCCACCCGGCGCAGCACCGTGCGCCCCTTGTTGAGCAGCGAGGCGCACAGCAGGGCCACGCACGCGTTCTTGCTGGTCTTCACGTCGATCGCGCCGGACAGCCGACGGCCGCCCACCACCCGCAGATGCATCGGGCCCGCGTAGCCCAGTGAGACGATCTCGCTGTCCAGGGCTTCACCGATTCGAGCGATCATCTCAAGGCTGATGTTTTGGTTGCCGCGCTCGATGCGGTTGACAGCGCTCTGACTGGTGCCGAGCGCCTCCGCCAGCTGTGTCTGTGTCCAGCCACGGTGTTGCCGGGCGTCACGGATGAGCTTGCCGATGCGTACGAGGTAGTCGTCTGCCATGAGGCCGAGGTTATCTCAGATATGAGATGGCGCCCGTTGGGGGGTCCG
Source organism: Streptomyces sp. NPDC047061 (assembly GCF_040643955.1). NCBI lineage: Bacteria > Bacillati > Actinomycetota > Actinomycetes > Kitasatosporales > Streptomycetaceae > Streptomyces > Streptomyces sp. NPDC047061. The sequence goes on along the minus strand of NZ_JBEYVI010000049.1, from coordinate 29,283 downwards.
TTCGGGTGATGCCCTGTCAACGGGCGCGGCTGTTCGGTCCGTCGACCGTCGTTCCGATTCGCGCAAGGGCGGGGTGAGAGCACGTCAAGACGGCTCCCAACGTGTGGTCAGGAATTCCGCGGGCCGTTGTCCGGAGGCCTTTCCTCCGCACGCTGGAGTGGTGCCCGGCGCCCCCCGTCGGCACGTGTCACAAGGCTCAAGTCGGAGGTACGGGAAATGCCCCAGGCGGCCATGGAGACCACCCGGTCCCTCGGAAATCCGGAAGTCCCGAAGTCCACCCCGCTCGGATCCCTCGGCGCCGATCAGGGAACGACCGCCCTGACGCCCGAAGGCGAGAACCCCAAGCGGTTCCTCGCGATCATCTACAACGGAATCTGATTCACGGTCCATTGCGCAGCGGACCGCCTCCGGTGCCCTGTCGAAAGGGCACCCGCGGCAGCCACCGGAAATTCCCGCACTCTCACCGCACACAGTAGGTATCGCACATGTCTCGAAGGGTCTGGGTGGCGGAAGGCGTGGCGGCCGGCGGTGGCATATACGGCCGCGCCCTGAAGATTCCGGACGGGAAGCCGGAGCCCGGCGCGGCTGCCGGAGAGGGCGTACGCCGACAGGCGCCCTCGGTCCGCAAGAGCCATCTGGGTGACATCCCGACCTGTCCCTGCCTGGCCGCGCTGGTGCCCGATGCGTGATGGTCCGCTGGCCGCCCTGGATGTGGTGTTCACAGGTCAGGACGGAGTTTTCGTGACCGACGAGCCGGGTCTCGCGGACGGGCTGACGGCGCACGGGGTGCCGGCGTCGACGTTCGACGGCGTGCTGGGCGGCCGCGAGCCGGCACCGCGGCGAGTGGTCGCGGTACCGCTGGACTACGGCCGGCTGCCGTCCCGCCGGGCCCTGCGCGACATCTTTTCCGGATCCGGTGTGCTGTGGATTCCACTGGCCTCCTCTCCGCCGATCCGCGGGTCGCCGGATACGGCCTGGAAAGGTTCTCCGAGATCGACATCCCGGGCTGTGTCGCGGCGAACCGCCGGATCGTCTCCCAACTTCTGCCGGCCCGCGAAGAATTGCGCATGACCGGACCCGGAACGGATCTCTTCATCCGCCTTCCGGGAGAACTCCAGCTTTCCAGCCGTACCCGTCCCGGACTTCTTCCGGACGAGCACTCCACCATCGGAAACTACTTCGAGATGGCCATGTCGCCGACCGATCTGGCCGGCCGGATCGACACCGACCTCAGGGTTTCCGGAATGCTGCGGATCGATTCCGTACTCGTCTCCAGACACCGCGAATTGACGGGCGTCCGCGCCGGCCGATTCAGAGCCGCCGCCGAATTGACGGAAGAGATGCGGAAATCCTGTCCGCTGTACGTGAGGATCCAGGACAACCGATTCGTCGACGGGTTCGGCCCGTTCGCCGACGGCATCCACGCGACGAGCGGCCCCGAGTACCGGGGCGCGGTCACCGAGGTCGCCATCGGCACCGGGGCGCTGTCCGCCGACCGGGTGAACTGGAGTCTGAACTGCCTGCTCAACGAGGGTGCCGCGGGCGTCCATCTGGGGGTGGGCAACGGCCTGACCGGTATGCACTACGACTTCGTCTCGACGGATGCCTGACTTGACACACTCTGACATGATTTCCGACACGCCGACGATCCGCCTTGTGGGTTCCCTGCACCCCCATTCGGAGCCGGACGGCGGCGCCAGAGTGATCGACGCCACCGCCTTCACCGCCGCCCACGTCAACCGGGCGGCCCGCATCCTCCTGGAGGCGCTGCGCGAACCGCGCACCGAGCAGGACCTGGTGACGGTCCTCGCCACCGCCGCCGACTGCTCCCCGGCACAGGCCGCCGCCCCGGTCGCCCGCCTCCTGGCCGACCTCACCGCTTACGGCTGGATCGAGAGCCCCTGAAACCCGGCGGCGGCCGTGCCGTGAGCGCCGATGGGCTGCGACCCGTTCGCGGGTGGCGCATCGGCGGGAGCAGCAGCGGCGTTCGGGACCGGCCCTGCTGCTGGCGGCGTTCGCCCTGGCCAGTGCCGGGGGCGCTCCTCGACAGAGCGGGACGGCCGGGGCGCCTGCTGGCCGGGGCCCTCGTCCTGTATGCGGCGGGGCTGGGGACGATCCTCCTGGGTCTGGGGCGGCTGCCCTTCGGTGTCAGTGTCGTGATCGCCGTGGCGAGCCTTTCCGGTCCGGCTCTCGCCGACGGCGAGTCCGACCTCGGCGGGTCGTCCTGTGCGAGACGGCGTCGGACGCGGCGACAGCCACGGTGGCCGCAACGGAACCGATCAGGGAAACCGCGAGGCCGGCGCGTTCGACCGGCGCCCGTCTGCAACCGCCCCGGAGCCCGGGTGCCCATTGCCGGCGGGGTCGAGCGCCAGCACCACCCTCCGAGACCACTTGCCGGCCTCGATCGGCTTCCTCCGGTCAGTTGGTGCTCGCGTTGGTCAGGTGTTCACCGAAGAACCCGACAACGACCAGGCCGCTTTGATTCGTGTCGTCGAGGTAATGCAGGCGGGGTGCCGGCGGGGCGCCGTCTCCGATGCGGATGTGTTCCAGCATCACCACGCGTCCCGACGGGTGGATGACTTCGGGGATTCGGAGTTTCCTGTCCGCTTTGCCGCGAGGGCTGCGGCTGGCGAAATTTCCCTCGCTCAGGATCACCTTGGCCGGGGAGAGCAAAGGGAATGGATGGCTGTCGCAGTACGCCTTCAGGTTGGCGAGGCCGGGGCCCGCCCCACGGCCATGAGCCCTGGCCAGATTCTTGGTCTCCGCGTACGCCTGGATGGTCGCGAGGGCGGCTGCGAGACGCTTCCTCCAGTGCGGCGCCTTCTGGTGGTGCTCGAGTCGCTTGGCCTCGTCGGGATCGGCGGTGACCGCGAGCAGAGAGAAGTACTGCTTCGCCTGTTCCAGGACGCCGCGGAGCGTGGGGGCATCCAACTGCCCGCGGAGAGCCTCGGCTTCACCCAGGGGGACTCCGTCACGCTCCTCCTCCGCGGCCCTCAGAAACTCGGTGATCCCGTCTCGCTTTCTCTCTGCGGCTGCCAACCGGGCCTGCATCTCGGCAATCTCGGATTCCGGCGTCGTCAACGTCTTGGACAGTTCTGTGGGCTGTTCGCCTAGCGGCAATAAGTCGGCATGGGCTTTCATGTTGCAGCGCTGCTCTGCGGCAGGGCCGCACGGGCTCCGCGACATCCGGTGCATTCGTTCCCCCCATTATTTCGGGTGGAGTTGATCGTAGAGGGGCGGGCTCCCGCCGACGGCAGCCTGGAAGAAGGTGACAAGGTCTTGACGGCTACCGGCGGCTACTTGTCCACGAAGTGGCGGATCATTGACAGCGTCCGGCACCCCGACCGGACTTGATCGTTGAGGCCTGGGGACCGAAGGGCACGCCAGTGACCGGGCCGGCCGTCAGGTGTCGTACCGACCGTCCCAGGGGGCGGAAAAGCCGAGGCAGCCCGGGTGTTTGCGGGGGCACCGTCTGTGGCGCCCCCGCCCGGTGCTCAATCAGTTCCAGGTCATATTGATCTCACGCCCGAAATTGACGTATCCAGCGCGTTGGAAGGCGTTCGCCATCGGGACGTTGCCCAGGTCCGTGGACGCGCGGATGTGGGGGACGTCCTGCTCGGCGAGGATGCGGGTGCCCTCGGCGAGAAGGTCGTCGATGTAGCCGTTGCCGCGGTGCGTGGGAAGGACCGCGATGTAGGCGATGATCGCGTTGTAGCCGTTGTGGGCCGGGAGGACGAACCCCACTGGCTCTCCATCGGGCAGCGTTGCGATCCGCCACCAGTCTCGCGGGCTTGTGTAGCGTGCCAGTTCGTCCTCGTAGTGCTTGACGGCCGCCTCCTGGGCGGACATCCGGGTCAGGTCGTCACGGCCATGCGCGTCCAGCGTGCCGTCCAGAACCGAGGTCATCAAGGCCACGAGCTCCCTGGCATCGCGGATCGGGCGGAACGCAAGGCGCTCGGTGGGCCTGGGGACCGGTGATTCCGGGCGCCATTCCAGCCGCAGTCGTTCGACGAAGAGCCGGGCACCGGCCCTCTCCAGTACCGTCATGCGGTCCTCGACGGCTTGTCCGGTCACCGTGTTCTCGCGCCAGTCCGGCGGGACGAAACGGCTGTACTCAGGGGGACGCGATCCGTTCGGAAGGGTGGCGGCCATCGCGGTGTGCAGGAGTCGCACCCCGATGTCCCTGTGATCGGAATCCGCGGCGTTGTCGTCGATGTCGAGGACATCCAGGATGAGGGGTGTGTCGCTGCCGGCTCGACTCCACCAGGCAGCTCTGGCCAGTAGGCGGTCACCGCGCAGGGCGACCCACATCCATTCCGGGCGTCGGCGGCCGACGGCAAGGTCGTCTGCCAGTTCCTCGTTGAGGACGTAGGGCAGTTGGGAGAAGAGGTCGAGTTCTTCGGGTCCGTTGAGGGGACGCATGGTCAGGTCGTTCTGTTTCACGGTTCAGGCACGCTCCGGTGAAGGCGCCCGTCCGCTCCGGGGTCAGACGCGGTCCGCGCCCCGGGAGGACGCAAGCGCGGTGATCATGGGGATCATCGGCTTATCCCTCCTCTCGCTGTCGTGCCCTCACCCTCGTGGCAGGGGCCCGGTCGCAACGTCTATCCAACCGCGGCCCCGGTGCGCAAACCGTTTTCGATCAGCGAGAGCGTGTCCCACGCCGGACACCAGCCGGCCCGACCAGCCGCACCCAGAGGGCCGCCGCATCCGTCCCGGCCCCCGTGACCCATCACCGACGCGGTAGAGCGACCGTGGGAAAGGCGCGTCAGCGGTACCTCGGAATGACTTGAGACACCGCCCTGCAGGCCCGAGACGCGGCCACCGATGCCGCAGAGAGACCGGGACTGCCCCAGGTTCGCTGAGACGCCACATCGGGTCCGGGCATGACCAACCGGCGCCCGTGTACTAGAGTTATCTCGACATCGAGATATCTGCCCAGGCGCACCGTAGCCGCCACCCCGGTAAGGCATACCTAACTTAGCCTGACCTTGCTGGATCGGCCAAGTCGGCGTGGCGGCACGATTGACGGTGGTACGCGCACATCAATGAAGGAGACTGTCGTGTCGGCGAACAGCTTCGACGCCCGCAGCACGCTGCAGGTGGGCGACGAGTCGTACGAGATCTTCCGGCTGGACAAGGTGGAAGGCTCGGCTCGCCTTCCGTACAGCCTGAAGGTGCTGCTGGAGAACCTGCTCCGCACGGAGGACGGCGCGAACATCACCGCCGACCACATCCGCGCCCTCGGCGGCTGGGACTCGCAGGCCCAGCCCAGCCAGGAGATCCAGTTCACGCCGGCCCGCGTGATCATGCAGGACTTCACCGGCGTCCCGTGTGTCGTGGACCTCGCCACCATGCGTGAGGCCGTGAAGGAGCTGGGCGGCGACCCCGCCAAGATCAACCCGCTGGCCCCGGCCGAGCTGGTCATCGACCACTCCGTCATCGCCGACAAGTTCGGCACCAACGACGCCTTCAAGCAGAACGTCGAGCTGGAGTACGGCCGCAACAAGGAGCGCTACCAGTTCCTGCGCTGGGGCCAGACCGCCTTCGACGAGTTCAAGGTCGTCCCCCCGGGTACCGGCATCGTCCACCAGGTGAACATCGAGCACCTGGCCCGCACGGTCATGGTGCGGGGCGGGCAGGCCTACCCCGACACCCTGGTCGGCACCGACTCGCACACCACCATGGTCAACGGCCTCGGCGTGCTCGGCTGGGGCGTCGGCGGCATCGAGGCCGAGGCCGCGATGCTCGGCCAGCCGGTCTCCATGCTCATCCCGCGCGTCGTCGGCTTCAAGCTGACCGGTGAGCTCAAGCCGGGCACGACCGCCACGGACCTCGTCCTCACCATCACCGAGATGCTGCGCAAGCACGGCGTCGTCGGCAAGTTCGTCGAGTTCTACGGCGAGGGTGTGGCGGCGACGAGCCTCGCCAACCGCGCCACCATCGGCAACATGTCGCCGGAGTTCGGCTCCACCGCCGCGATCTTCCCGATCGACGACGAGACCCTGAACTACCTGCGTCTGACCGGCCGCGACGCCCAGCAGGTCGCGCTCGTCGAGGCGTACGCCAAGGAGCAGGGCCTCTGGCTGGACCCGAAGGCCGAGCCCGACTTCTCCGAGAAGCTGGAGCTGGACCTCGCCACCGTCGTCCCCTCCATCGCCGGCCCGAAGCGCCCGCAGGACCGTATCGTCCTCGCCAACGCCGCCGAGCAGTTCAAGACGGACGTCCGCAACTACGTGGACACCGCCGACGAGGCGGGCAAGGAGTCCTTCCCGGCCTCCGACGCCCCGGCGTCCTCCAACGGCGTCCCGACCAACCCGGTCACCGTCACCGCCCCCGACGGCACGACGTACGAGATCGACCACGGCGCGGTCACCGTCGCGGCCATCACCTCCTGCACCAACACCTCGAACCCGTACGTCATGGTCGCCGCCGCCCTGGTGGCCAAGAAGGCGGTCGAGAAGGGCCTGACCCGCAAGCCCTGGGTCAAGACCACCCTCGCCCCGGGTTCCAAGGTCGTCACCGACTACTTCGAGAAGGCGGGCCTGACCCCCTACCTCGACAAGGTCGGCTTCAACCTGGTCGGCTACGGCTGCACCACCTGCATCGGCAACTCCGGCCCGCTGCCGGAGGAGGTCTCCAAGGCCGTCAACGACCACGACCTGGCCGTGACCTCGGTCCTCTCCGGCAACCGGAACTTCGAGGGCCGCATCAACCCCGACGTCAAGATGAACTACCTGGCCTCCCCGCCGCTGGTCGTCGCCTACGCGCTCGCGGGCTCCATGAAGGTGGACATCACCAAGGACGCCCTCGGCACCGACCAGGACGGCAAGCCGGTCTACCTGTCGGACATCTGGCCGACCGAGGCCGAGGTCAACGAAGTCGTCGCCAACGCGATCGGCGAGGACATGTTCAACAAGTCCTACGCCGACGTCTTCGCCGGTGACGCCCAGTGGCAGTCCCTCCCGGTCCCGACCGGCAACACCTTCGAGTGGGACGCCGAGTCCACCTACGTCCGCAAGCCCCCGTACTTCGAGGGCATGCAGCACGAGCCGGCCCCGGTCACCGACATCGCCGGCGCCCGCGTCCTCGCCAAGCTCGGCGACTCGGTGACGACGGACCACATCTCCCCGGCCGGTGCCATCAAGGCCGACACCCCGGCCGGCAAGTACCTCACCGAGCACGGTGTGGAGCGTCGTGACTTCAACAGCTACGGCTCGCGCCGAGGCAACCACGAGGTCATGATCCGCGGCACGTTCGCCAACATCCGCCTGCGCAACCAGATCGCGCCGGGCACCGAGGGCGGTTACACCCGCGACTTCACGCAGGCCGACGCGCCGGTGGCGTTCATCTACGACGCCTCCCGCAACTACATCGAGCAGGGCATCCCGCTGGTCGTCCTGGCCGGCAAGGAGTACGGCTCCGGCTCGTCCCGCGACTGGGCCGCCAAGGGCACCGCGCTGCTCGGCGTCAAGGCCGTCATCGCCGAGTCGTACGAGCGCATCCACCGCTCGAACCTGATCGGCATGGGCGTGCTGCCGCTGCAGTTCCCGGAGGGTGCCACCGCCGAGTCCCTCGGCCTGACCGGCGAGGAGACCTTCTCCTTCACCGGCGTCGAGGAGCTCAACAACGGCACCACCCCGCGCACGGTCAAGGTCACCACCGACACGGGCGTCGAGTTCGACGCGGTCGTCCGCATCGACACCCCCGGTGAGGCCGACTACTACCGCAACGGCGGCATCATGCAGTACGTGCTGCGCCAGCTTGTCGGTTCTTGACCTGACGTGAACGAGCGCCCTGCCCCTGCATCTCGCGGGGAGCGGGGCGCTCGCGCGTGTACGCCGCGCCGAACACGGCAGGCTGGTGATCAGGTAGGCGCGTTCGATGGTGAGCTTGCCGGTGGTGAAGTCCTGTCTCCAGCGGACGGCTTGGAGGGCCTGACGGGCGTCGGGGCGAAGCCCGCTCCGCTGCAGCACCAACCGCATCACCGACATCGTCAAGGCCGTCCTCTTTGGTCCTCTTGTTCGGCGACCTACTGCGGTCCGCACATCGCCATAGGACCGAACAGCTTCGACAGCTTGGACCGGCCGCTTATCCTCAACTTGCGGTAGACCCGGGTGAGATGCTGTTCCACGGTGGACACGGTGATCCACAGTTCGTGGCTGATGTCGCGGTTCGAGCGTCCCATCGCGGCAAGCCTCGCTACCCGCAGTTCAGCCCCGCTGAGCTCCTCAAGATCGCCGACAGAATTGCTGCCGGCCGGATCGGGCACCCTTTCGGGCCGGCCCGGACGCGTGTCATCCCGTGGTTCAAAGCGCCGGCCGACGCCGTCGTAGGCGTGCTGCAGTTCCCTTTCCGCCCGGAGCAGTTCGACGGAATCGCCAGCGGCCCTGAGCCGGTCCACCGCGCGCAGCAGCAGCCGCACCCGCTCGTCCTGCTCCGCGGTGGCGGCCAGTAGACGCAGTGCCATGCCCGCTGTCCTGCCGTCCCGGCACGCAGGCTGCTCCAGCCAGTCCTGGAGCACCTCGCGCGCGCCGGTCGTGTCGCCCCTGATCAGTAGGGCCTCGGCCGTGCTGACGGGCAGCGGGACGGGCACGCCCATCTGCACGTTCCACACATCCAGCCGGTGGCGGCAGGCGTGGAAGTAGTCCAGAGCCTCGGTGATCCTGCCACTGGCCATCGCCAGTCGTCCGAGGGCGTGCGCATAGCGGACACCGACGGCCGTCTCCAGCATCGCCTCCGGTATGGGCCGCGCGGCGATGTCCACAGCCTCCCGTACTCGGCCCAGTTCGAGGTTGGCCTCGATGAGAACCGACAGCGGGTACCCGACGAGCAGGCCCCAGCCCTCGTTCCGAAGCAGCGTGACCGCGTTCTGCGCCAGTTCGATCGCGGCGTCAGAATCGCCACTGCGCAAGCACACATCGGCCCGTACAGCCTGCATTTCAGCCAGGCAGGCCGTGGCACCCCGGTCGCCGAAATGCTCGATCAGTTCGTCGCACCAGGACAGCGCCCTGTCGCACCGGCCTCCGTAGGCCAAGGCAAGAATTGCCGCACTCATCGTCTCCAGCGGCCTGACGCCCAGTCTGCTCTGCCGGAGCACCTGCTCGGCCGCCTCCGCGCTCTCCTCGTCACCACCCCTGACCCACACCCGGGCGAAGATCTGGCCCGTGTCAGGGCACGGTGCCCCGATACCGGAGGCCTTGGTGTACCAGGCTCGCAGACTGTCCGAGGTGAGGAACGGCGGGCACGCGGCGCCGTACCAGCGCCGGAACGTCAACTCAAGTTCCAAGCGGGCCTCTTGACCGAGGGCGATGCCGCTCGTCATGGCGTCTTCCATGACACTCACCGTGCCGTCGGCGTCCCCGCGGGACACCAGGAGTCGTACGAGGGAAACTACGTCCCGGTCGACGAGCCTGCCCGCGCGCAGCGCCTCCCGGAGTGGCGACAGGAACGAGAGCGCGGCGGTGGGATTGGTCTGCAGTGTGAGTCTGAACAGCTGCCGCAGGACCACGCGACGCTGGTCGGCGTCGTCGGCCGCGTCCAGCGCCAGGCCCAGACAGCTGAGCGCGGTCGTGGAGTCCCCCTTGCCCAGGGCCCGTTCGGCCGCTTCGGACAGCACTCGCGGAGCCCAGTCGCCGTCCGCGCGGGCTGCGGCGAGCAGATGCGCGGCAACATCGGCAGCGTCTTCTCCGGCGTCGTACAACAGGCCTGCAGCGCCCAAGTGCATCGCCGACCGTTCCTCGGCCGACATGCCGGCCAGGATTACGGAAGCGACCTCGCAGGAGCCCAGGCGGCCGGCGCGGATGAGACCGGCCCGGGTGAGGACCTCGATCAAATGCCCGACCTGTGCCGCATCGAGATCCAGCAGCCGACTGAGCCGAGAAGGGGAGGCGTGCTCGCCGAGCACCGCAAGGCCGCAGGCTACGTCGAACATCTGGGGTTCCCAGCGGTGCAGACAGGTCACTACGGCCCGGCCGAACCGTTTTCCCACACCGGGACCAGGCGCCCCCTCGTGTTCCGTTGCGAGCTGTAAGTCCTCGACCAGGGCGTTGACGAGGGTCGGGTTGCCGCCGCTGAGGTGGTGGAGCCTGCGCGCGAGCCAGGCGGTGGCAGACGGATCAGTGATCGTTGCGAGCAACGAGCGGATCTTTTCCTCGGTCATCAGTTTCAGCTGGATCCGCAGGTGTGGCTGCCAGGTGACCTCGGCCCGGCACAGCGGCTGGGCAACCCACGGATACTCCCATTCGCTGAGGATCACCAACAGGCGCCGAGACCTCATCCTGTGCTGCAGGTAGAGCAGAACCTGCAGAGAGGCAGGGTCGACGAACTGCAGATCGTCGACGCAAATCACGACGTGCCTCTCGGTGCACAGCTCTAACAGCAGCTGGCAGATTTCCCGCAGCGCCGGTAACTCGGCCGGTGATTCGAACGCAGGAGCGCTGAACTCCTGAAAGGACCGGCCGATGAGCCGGGATATCTCGTCGGTGAGGTCATTCGGAAGATCCGCGTGATGAATCAGCTGATCGACCACCCCCATCGGCAGTCCCTGCTCGGCGCGTGAGCCGGTAGCCCAGAGCACGAGTGCGTCATGTCCTGATGCCGATTTCCAGAATTCATGAAGAAGGCGCGTTTTTCCGCCTCCTAATGCGCCGCTCACAAGAACGAGCTGACCATTTCCGGCGGCAGACAGCGACATTAAATCACGCAGAATACGGAACGCTTCACCGCATTCGACGAACAACATACAGCAAACCCCCGTGTGAAGTAATTACCATGCCCGACCGAGATGCGTGTCCCATGTACCTCACTACTTGCAGCCTAGCGGCTCATGTAGAACAGAACGAAACAGAACACCAAGGCATGGCAAAGAATAGAGATTCGTCACTCTGTGTGATTCGTTATGAGCGAGGCGTGACCGCCCTGTCGAGTCGGGGTCGGAGAGGGGTGATGTAGGAGGCCGTAGGGGTTGCCGTCCAGAGGGACCCGACTGAAGGCTGAAAGCAGGGCTGGAGGCTGTCGCTCTTCACCAAACACCGAATCCAAGGACCTTGGCTGATGTCGGTAATCCCCCAAAACAACGTATCGGCATGGGTGCGCTGCTTTCAACCTGCGGACGAGCCGGCGCCGAGAATGGTCTGTTTCCCTCACGCGGGCGGGGCAGCCAGCTATTACTTCCCGGTTTCTCGAGCGCTGGCAGGAAAGGTGGAGGTCCTGGCCGTGCAGTACCCGGGGCGTCAGGACCGGCACAGGGAACCCGCAATCAGCAACATCCACACCCTGGCCGCCCAAGTGTTCCGCGCCCTGCCCAAGGACAAGGTGGGCTGTACCTGGTTCTTCGGTCACAGCATGGGAGCCGCGCTCGCGTTCGAGGTGGCGAGGCTGATGGAAGCAGAGCTGAACGAGACGCCCACCGGGCTCATCGTCTCCGGCAGGCGCGCACCCTCCCGCATCCGAGAGGAGGCCGTGCACCGTCAGGACGACGCCGGGCTCATCGCCACCGTCGCTGCGCTCGGCGGCACAGACCCCGCCACATTCGCCGATCCGGAAACTCGCCGCCTTTTCCTGCCGGCTCTGCGTGCCGACTACACCGCCATCGAGACCTACCGGCCCGTCGGCATCCCTCGCGTCACCTGTCCGATCCACGCCTTCGTCGGAGACGCCGACCCGCTGACCACGTTGGAGGAGGCCAAGGCCTGGCGCGAGCACACCAGCGGCACTTTCTCGATGCGCGTCTTCAAGGGCGACCACTTCTATCTGACGCCGCGCGCAGACAAGGTCGTCGCCGAGGTGTCCCAGCTCATCCTGTCCACTCCGTCACATCCATGATCGAAGCGATCCTGCCGGCGCAGGCGGCTGCCGCAGAGGCTTTCGGCGACGAGTTCAGCGAAGCTCCGCTCTACGATGCCGAAGAAGCGGTGGTCGCACGCGCGGTTCCCAGTCGACGTCGTGAATTCGCTGCAGTCAGAGCTTGCGCCCGGCGAGCTGTGGCATCAAGAGTCACCGATCTGATGTCCATGGGCATCGACGCCGAGCCGCACGCTCCAGTTCTGCATGGTTCCCCCTCGCGCACCGTTGGCTCGACTTCCTTGATGTAAAAGTCACCCTTGAACCAACGGGACAATTCGAGGCCCGGCGGCTGATCCCGGCTCCGTCGTCCTGTCCCGTATCCACGACCGGGCGCCGGCAAGTCGCCGATGCGTTCATCACCACGGCGCTGTCCGTGTCGGCGCGTCATGACACCCGGTTGTTGACGCGGCTGACGGGGGTGGGGGCGGGGAGCGCCAGTAGACGAAGAAGCTGCTGGTGGGGCAGGTGTCACACCGCGTGGCCTTGATGGCACCCGGCAAAGAGGCCGCCCGCGCTCGCTCCTGGGCAGCCGCGCGCTGGCGGCGTCATCGTCTCGATCGCCATGCGTACAGACCCCCGCACACGTTCCGGTCGGCCGTTCTGCTCGGCATTCATGACTCCGAGATCGCATGGCCGATGACGATTCCTGTATTCGCTGCGGTGATTTGGGGGTTCTTAAGGGTGGGTGGTTAGGGTTGCAGTATTGTCCAGGCGTCGGGGGAGGCATGGTGGGATCGATTGTCCGGATGCTGGGCAGAATGCTGCTGGATTCCGCCGGGCAATGCCAGGGCGGTGTGTTCGCCGTGGCCAATGTCCCTTTCCTCGTCCCTCAGCCGGAACTCGCCGGGCCGCCTCCGTTGCATCCCGATGTCGTCGGGGCCGGAGCGCTGACCTCGGGGGAGCGGAATGCCTGGCGGAAGTTCGTTGACGGCCTGTCCGGGCGCGATGACGAGGGGGCGGGATGGCAGAGCGACGGCCGCAACTGCGTGCGGTGACCGACGAGCGGGACCTGCGGACGGTACTGGGCGGCTTCCCGAGCGGCGTCGTCGCCGTGTGCGCCGTCCGCGACGGCGCACCGGCCGGAATGGCGGTGAGTTCGTTCACGTCGGTGTCGCTGGAGCCCGCCCTGGTGTCGGTGTGCGTATCGGTCACCTCACGGACGTGGCCGGAGCTGCGGGAGAGCCCGGCGGTCGGGATCAGCGTCCTGGCCGAGGGGGACGGCGGGATCTGCCGCGACCTCGCGGGGCCCGCCGCCGAGCGGTTCGGGCGGGTCGAGTGGGCCCCGGTCGACAGCGGCGCGGTGCTGCTGCCGGGCGGGGTCGCGTGGCTGGAGTGCGTGGTCGCGGACGAGATCCTCGCCGGGGACCACCTCGTCGTCCTGCTGGAGGTTCGGGCCGTCGCCGACTATCAGGGCGAGCGCCCGCTGGTCTTCCACCGCAGCAGGTTCCGGGCGCTCGCCGGATAGGTCGGGTGAGGCCTCCAGAGCCTTGGCCAGGTGCAGGCGCCGGCTCACCTTCAGCTTGCGGTAGACCCGGGTGAGGTGCTGCTCGATGGTGCTGACGGTGATGCAGAGCTCGGTCGCGATCTCCCGGTTGGAGTAGCCTGCCGCCGCCAGCGAGGCGACCCGCTGCTCGGCGTCGCTCAGCTCCATCGTGCCCGCCCGGTCGTCACGGGCGGACCTCGCCTGCGACGGAGCATCGGACGGGGTCTTCATTCCCGTCCGGGCGATCAGCGCGCCGGCCCGGCGCCAGGTGGCCTCCGCGCCGGCCAAGTCGTTCTGCGCCCGCTGGGCCCGGCCCAGGTCGGTGAGGACGGTCGCCAGGCCGACGAGGTCGAAGGTCTGCTCGGCAGCCGCGACCGCCTGGCCCAGCATCGCGACCCGATCGGCTCCGTGCGACAGCATGGCGTGGATCCGCAGGGTCGCGCCGCGCGTGCGCAGATCCCACGGTTCTGTCATCGCCAGCTGCTCGGCCAGCAGGGTGTGGGCGTAGGTGGTGCGGCCGAGCCGCAGACCGGCCAGGGCCGCGCCGTTCCGCCACGGGATCAGCGCGGGCTGGTCAATCTCCCAGGAGCGCATGAGCTCGCCGCACGAGTCGTAGTCGGCCAGCGCCGTCAGATGGTGGCCGATGGCGGCGTGGTGCCGGGCCCGCGCGTACATGTAGTAGAGGCCGGGGAGGGTCTCGAACATGCCGTCGGGGAGTGGCACCGCGAGCAGGGCCGCGGCCTCGTCATGGCGGCCCCGGTCGGTCGAGGCGTTCACCGCGCTCGACAGCGGCAGGCCGATCGCCATCCCCCAGCTCCGATTCGACAGCAGCGACAGCGCGCGCTGGGCGTGCGCGTCCGCGGCGGTGAGGTCGCCGCGGCGCAGATCGATGATCGAGAGCGCGGTCGACAGCAGCGCCCGCCACGTCACCGAGCCGCGGCGTTCGGCCGCCTGTAACAGGATGTCGATCCAGGTTCCGGCACGGTCCAGGCGATCGATGTAGACGAGCATCGAGAGGGCCGACAGCGCGGGGACCAGCGCCGAGTCGTCGAGCCGGGTGTTCAGCAGCGACTGCTCGGCCGCGATGAGCATGTCGTCGTCGATCTCGATGCCCGGGATGGCCGCGGTCCCGGCCGTCCGGACGTCGTCGGGCGGGCCCGCCTGCTCGGGGACGAGGGACGGGTACAGCCAGGAGCGGAACCCCTCCGCCCAGTCCGGCGGGGCGCCGAGGTCGACTCCGCTGGCCAGCAGCGCGAGGGCATTCTCGCGCCGACCGTGCCAGAGCAGACAGGTGACGAGGTTCTCGGTCTGCGAGGAGGTGAGCCTGCCGCCTCTCGCCGCCTCGTCGAGGTCGGGCAGCAGCCGGACGACCGAGAGCGGGTCGATCTGCCATTCGGCGGCGGCCAGATCGGAGGTGATCTGGGCGTGCTCCGGCCCGCCCCGTGCGGAGGCCTGCCGGGCCAGCCGCAGGTAGCGGACGGCGCGGGGAAAGTCGCCGCGCTCCTCCTGGCCGGCGGCGTCCCGGAGGACGTCCACCATCCACGGCTCGTCGATGTCGCCGGCCTTCGACAGCAGCGCGGCCAGGCGGGTCGGCGGCGCGCCGTCGTCCCGCAGGACGGCCGCCGCGCGCCGCAGCAACTCGGCCTGCCGCTTGGCCGGGATCTTGGACAGGACGGCGTCGCGGGCGGCGTCGGCGCGGAACCCGTCGCCGAGCAGCAGCCCCGACGCCTCGAGGGTCTGGAGCCCCTGGACGGCGACGGTCGGGTCGATGGTGAGGATCTCGGCGAGCAGTCCGGGGGTGGCCACGTCGCCGAGGACGGCGACGGCCCGTGCGAGTTCGGCGACGGTCGGATGCCCCCGGTGGAGGAGCCGCCACACGGCCGTCGCGAAGTGGCCTCCCGGCACCGCGGTCCCTGCCGGGGGCCGGTAGGCGCGGGCGTCGGCGACGAGCGCCGACAGCAGCAGCGGGTTGCCGGCGCTGAGCCGGACGAACCCGGACGGCTTGACGTCCTGCGTGATCGGCCGCAGCGCGCGCCGAACGGCGGCGGCGGCGGCCGGCGGCGGCAGCGGTTCCAGCCGTATGTGGCGGCAGTGCGGCTGGCTGCTCATCTCGGCGGAGAACTGGGGACGCTCGTCGAGCGGGCAGGATGACAGCGTCATCGCGATGAGGATCGGCGCGGTCTCCAGCCGCCGGGCGAGGTAGAGGAGGCTCCGCAGCACCTCGGCGCCCGCGTGGTGGGTGTCGTCGATGCCGATGACCACCGGGGTGCGGTCGGCGAGCTCCTGGACGGGCCGCCAGAACCGGTGCAGCTGCGCCACCGAGGGCGGGCGGCCCCCCTCCACCCATATTTCGGACAGGCACTCGGCTGCCGATGACGGGATCTGTGGATGCAGCAGGAGCTGACCGAAAAGCTCGGCGGGATCGTCATCGGCGCGCGTCGCGGAGGCGCCGAGGAAAACGGCGCCCCGTGCCGTCGCCTCCTCGCCGAAGGCGCGAAGCAGACTGGTCCTGCCGTAGCCACCGAGCCCCGTGATCAGAGCGGCGCCGCCCTTACCGTGCAGGACGTCGGACAGAAGTGAAGAGAGGATTTCGAACTCAGCTTGGCGTTTCAACGTGACACGCACCCCCCGTTGGCGCCGGGCACTGATGAGATATGCGATGTTTCCCGGGACCTGAACGCGATCAGTTTTGCTGCCGACGGACCTCGTCGAGGCGGCTCAGGCCCTCCAGCGCGACGCCGGTGTCGAGGCCGAAGTCGATGAGGCAGGCGAGATCGTCGACGTCGATGTCCTTCAGTGTCTCCACCGTCTTCACCGCGTCCTGCACCGTGCCGAACAGGCCGCCGGTGTCGAAGTAGCGGTCGAAGGAGCGGGAGATGATGAAGTCGACGTCGGCGGGCGTCAGCCGGTTCAGGTCGACGCCCGGCATGTCGGCGCTGATGGCCCGCGCGAACAGGCCGATGGAGCTGCGGAGGTAGGCGCTGAAAGGGTCGTGTACCAGCTGCCTGACCTCGTCGCGGTCGGTCCCGATGTAGGTGTGCAGCATGAGGGCCACATGGCCGCGGGTGCCGTGGTGCTCGGCGTGGGTGTCCCGGTAGGCGCGGATCTTCCCGGCGAGGCCGTCGAGGTCCTGCCCGAGCAGGTGGGTGAGCACCCCGACGCCCAGCTCGCCGGCCTGCCGGAAGGTCTCGATCGACCCCGCGCTGGTGAGCCAGACCGGGAGTTCGGGCTGGATCGGCGGCGGGAAGATCCGCACGGAGGAGGCGGCTCCGGTGCCGTCGGTGAACTCCAGCTCCTCCTGCCGCCACAGGCGCCGCACGGTCTCGACGGTCTCGACGAGGACACGCTTGCTGTCGGCGAAGTTCTCCGGCCGCAGGGCGAAGTCCACGGCGTTCCATCCGGACGCGAACGAGACCCCGGCGCGGCCCCCGGAGAGGTTGTCCACGACCGACCATTCCTCGGCGATCCGGACGGGGTGGTGCAAGGGGGCGACCACGCTGCCGGCGCGAATGGAGACGCGCTCGGTGATCGCCGCGACGGCGGCCGAGGTCACCGCGGGATTGGGGTAGAGACCGCCGAAGGAATGGAAATGACGCTCAGGTGTCCACACGGCGGAGAATTCGTGACCATCGGCGAATCGCGCACCTTCGAGAAGGAGCTCATATCTGTTCTGCGTAGCGTTTCCTGTGTCGGCGAAGTAGAACAGACTGAAATCCACGGTGAACTCCGTCTCCATCCGGACCATCGGCCAATGGCACGATAATCAGAGGAGCGCGGATGCTGACCCCTAAACCTCCCCCTATCCTCCGGCGGGGCGGGCGCGTAGGGGTTTTCGGGTGGTGATGTCGGTGTACAGGCTCTGGTGCAGAGGTGCGTACGGGTTGATCTGCAGAGGTGCTTCGGCGTGTCTGGCAGGGAGCTGGGCCGGTGGGAGGGGCCTGTCGCTGACGTCATGAGGCGATGAGGGGCCCGGGGCATGCTGCTGGAGCCGGAGCGGTGGCTGGAAGCGACGGGCCGCCCGAGCCTCCGGCTCCGGCGCCACGGTCGGATCTGGGAAACCAGGTGATCAAGCCGAAGCCGGGCATCGATCACATGTGCCCACGGTACGGCTTCCCGCACCGTTACCAGCGCCTCAAGATGTATGTGCAGCAGGCCCGCCCGCGCATCGCCGAGGAACTCGGATACACCCCGCGGGAACTGGCGAAGCTGCGCCGCCGCTTCGAGGTGGTGCCCGGCGCCCAGGCCCAGGTCGACCGGGGCGGCCAGGGCGGCATTCTGGCCAACGTCGGGATCCCGAAGGTCTACTCCTTCCACAGGGTCCTCTCCTGTTCCCGGGATCCGTTCTGCTGCTTCACCACCAGCCAGAACCTTGCGGCTTTCTGGGAGCGCCACCGCCGGGCGTCCGCACATTACGGCGGGGTGCCCGGCGTGATCGTCCACGACCGGACCAGGACCGTGGTCCGCCGCCATGTCGCCCCCGGCGAAGCAGTCCCTTTGTGTCCGGAGGCTGTTGCGTTCGCCGGGCCACTGCGAAATCCTCGCCATCAACGGTGCCGGCTACCGGCTCAAGAACCGCCTCACCTCCGACATAAAACCGGACATATCGAGCATCGGATTCTTGACTGGCGTCGATGCGGGTCGCACCGCCAGCAGCTCCACTGCTGGTCACAAGCCTGCCGTCACCCACACGGACGACCTGAATAGCTACGACTCCCTGACTGAAAGAGCTTCGGCCGGACCGCACGGGGGAGCGGCCCGGCCGAAGCCGTCGGGGGGATGGTCCGGTCAGTCGGCGAGGCCGGCGGCCTGTTTTGCCTGTTCGGCCTGGACGGTGTGCGGTTTGGCGGGCTGCTTGAGTCCGCGCGGCATGAGGAAGGCCGTGACGGCGGCGCCCACCACCGCGACGATCCCGCTGGTGATCGCCGCGGCGTGGAGGCCGGAACCGAAGGCGTCGACGGCCTTGGCCGCGAGGCTGGTGTCGCCGATCCTGGCGGTGGTGGCCAGTGCGCTGCCGAGCGAGTCGTGGACGCTCGACCGGTCGGCCGGGCTCAGCGCGTCGAGGGACGGCAGCGCTCCCTGGTAGGCCGAGGTCATCGCCGTGCCGAGGATCGCGACGCCGACCGCGCCGCCGACCTGGAGCGCGGTGTCGTTGACCGCCGAGGCGGTCCCGGCCTGGTTCTCCGGGGCGTTGGCGAGGATGCCGTCGACCGACGGCGGGATGGACAGGCCGATGCCGAAGCCCATGACGCCGAGGCTGATGAGGATGGTCGTCTCGGCGTCGACGTCGGCGGTCGCCAGGGCGAACGCGCCCGCCCCGATGAGCAGCATCCCCAGGATGATGGTGGCCTTGTCACCGATCATCTTTACGACGTTCGGGGCCAGCGGCGACGAGATGACCAGCGTGATGATCGCCAGCATGCGGATGCCGGAGGCGAGCGGGTCGTGGGCCCGGGCGATCTGGAAGTACTGGGTGAGCACGAACAGGCTGCCGAACAGCGCGAACGCCTGGCAGGACAGGGCGGCGGCGGAGCCGCTGAACCGCCGGTTGGCGAAGAGCGACAGCGGCAGCATCGGGTGGGCCGTGCGGGCCTCCCAGGCGACGAACCCGCACAGGAGCACCGCCCCGCCGATCAGCGAGGCGAGGGTGGTGCCGCTGCCCCAGCCGTCCGCCGGCGCCTCGATGAGCCCGTAGACGAGCAGCACCAGGCCGCCGACCGCCAGGAACGCGCCGATGAGGTCGAGCGTGATGGCCTTCGGCGCCCGCCAGGACGGGATGAGCACGAAGCCGCCGATCAGGGCGAGCCCGACGACCGGGACGTTGATCAGGAAGATCGAGCCCCACCAGTAGTGGTTGAGCAGCAGGCCGCCGATGACGGGGCCGAGCGGGATGCCGATCCCGGCGGCGCCGGACCACACGCCGATCGCCTTGGCCTGCTCCTCGGGCGGGAAGACCTGCTTGATGATGGCGAGGGTGGCGGGCATGACCATCGCCGAGCCGAGCCCCATGCCGGCCCGGAACGTGATGAGGGTGCCGGGGCCGCTCGCGAAGGCGGCGGCGACGGAGAAGCCGAGGATAAGGACGAGCCCCCCCATCAGCATGATCTTGTGGCCGAAGCGGTCCCCGAGGGTTCCCGCGAGCAGCAGCAGCCCGCCGAAGGTCAGGGTGTAGGCGTCGACCGACCACTGCATCTCGCCGACGGTGGCCCCGAGATCCTCTTGGATCTTCGGCACCGCCATCGCGATGACCAGGGCGTCGAGTCCGCTGATCACTAAGCAGAGGCTCAGTACGGCGAGGATCGCCCAGCGCCGTTTGTGAACGGTAGCGGCATCCATGAGGGGTGTCTCCTTGAGAGAGGAAGCGTCGGTCAGTGGACCGGCGTTGCCACCGGGGGCAGCCCGAGCCCGAGCCCGAGCCCGAGTACGGTCAGCTCCACCATCTGGTGGAGCCTGCGGTGCAGTGATTCGGCCGGGGCGTCGGCCTGGCTGATGCCGACGACGGCGTCGAGAAGGAGGTCGGCGCAGTCGCGCGCCGAGATGACCCTGCCGAGTTGAGCGAGCTCGGCGGACGACGCCGCGAGCTGCTCCTCGATCAGGTCGGCAAAGCGGATCTTGAAGGAGACCATCAGGTCGGCCGCGACGAGCCCGGCCTCGGTGAGCAGCTCGGTCCGGAACTCGGCGTTGACCGAGCCCACGACGAGCTCGAGCTTGACCGACAGGGCCGCGTACACCCTGTCGACCAGGGTGGGCTGCCTGGCCGCGGCGTCCCGGGCGGTGTCCAGCACGCCGTCGAGCATGCGGGCCCCCATCGCGCGGAAAATGTCCTCCCGCCCGCTGAAGTGCTGATAGAGCGCCGGTCGCGAGATGCCCGCGGCCTGCGCGATCAGTTCCATGGAGGCCCTGCGGTAGCCGTAATGGCCGAAGACCTTCAAGGCGGCGGTGAGGATCTCGTCACGCCGATCCTCAGGCGTCTTCCTCGATGTCATGCTGACACTATGACGTCAGGGTGTCAGAGTGTCAATCGCCTGGACGGGCTACGGCACCCGGAGGCCCCGCAGCCCGCCGTCGATGACGTGGGCGGTCCCCGTCGTGGCCGCTGAGAGCGGTCCCGCCAGGTGGCAGATCGCCTCGGCGACCTCGTCCGCGGTGATGAGCCGACCGTTGGGCTGCCGCGCGTGGACGGCTTTCAGCGCGGCCTCCGGGTCGGGCGCGACGGCGAGTTCCCGCCGCACCCACGGGGTGTCGACCGGGCCCGGCGCGACGCAGTTGACGCGCACGCCCTCGCCGAGCAGGTCGGCCGCCATCGACAGGGTCAGCGAGTACAGCGCGCCCTTGGACGAGCCGTAGACCGCCCCGCCCGGCATCCCCACCAGCGCCGTGATCGAGCAGGTGTTGACGATCGCCGGATTCCGCCCGGCCCTCGCCGATTCGCGCAGCCACGGCATGGCCGCCCTGCTGACCCGGACCGTTCCGAGGACGTTCACCTCGAACACCCGCCGCCACTCGTCCAGCCCGTTGGCCTCGAACGAGCCGCGAGCCAGCAGCCCGGCATGGTTGACCAGTACGTCGATGCCGCCGAGCCGCTCGGCCGCCGCCGCGACCACCTGGGCGATCCCGTCATCGGAGATGTCGCCCCGCAGGCCGGTCAGCGGGCCGTCGACGGCGGACGGGTCCAGGTCGACGCAGACCACGGACGCGCCGCGGGCGGCGAGCATCCGGGCCGTCGCCAGGCCGATCCCCGAGCCTCCGCCGGTCACCACGGCGGACAGGCCGGTGAACGGTGCGACGGGGTCCACCGGCCTCGTCGCCGTCATGAGGTCCGCCGGCCCTTCACCGGGAAGCTGCCGAATATCCCCGCCTTGGTCTTGCCGTTCATCTCGTCACCCTCGACCTCGACCGTGAACGTGAGGGTGATCTTCATCGGCTTGCGGACCTTGACCTTCCAGGAGGCGGTCGCGCCGTCCATCGCGCCCCCGATGATCTCGGGGTCGATCTCACGGCCTTCCGCCGTCCCGGTGCCGGTCAGCTCCGATCCCGCGGCTTTGAGATCGAAGTCGAACTCCTGCTGTCCCATCGCGCTGTCGAGAGTCAGATGCCACGTTCCGTCGACGCCCATATTCGCTCCCTGTCCGTGTGAATTACTGCGCTCCGGCCAGGAGAGTAGATCGGCGAATTGACGTCCCAGAAGCCCCTACTGCCCCTAGGCGGGCTGGGCACCCTGCGGAAATGGGGTCGGTAGGGGTTTCTGCCTCCGCGGCGGGATGCGAGCGTGGTCCGCGTTCGAACCTTGGTGTCTATGAAGATCAAGAGGCGAAATGAAACAGCCGGCAGCGTTCAACGTTCTTCGCGGTTCCTCGACTGCGGATCTGATTCTCGCTTCGGATTTCGCCGCCACGACGGGGCGGACCGTGGGCTCTTTCAGCGATCTGATCCCCAGGCTCAAGACGGGCCGCGCGGTCTGGGAGACCCGGCCGCCCGCGCCCGGCGACAGGTCCGCCGACGACCATCTGGACCGGTGGGCCGCCGACGTCCACGCGTCCGGCCTGACGGTCCGGGCGGTCCTGGGGTACTGCGTCGGCAGTGTGTTCGGCGCCGGACTGGTCGAGCGGGTGTCGGCCTGGCAGGAGCCGCCGATGCTGATTGTTTTCGACCCTGAGGTGCCGCACCCCGCGCTGCTGCACCGCCACTACCTGGACGCTGTCACCGCGCTCGCAGGGTTCATGACCGCCGCGCAGGTCGAGGCGGCCCGCCGCGAGGGCGACGTCGCGCTCGCGGAGAAACTCGCGATGACGGAACTGGCCAAAGTGCTCAGCGATCTCGTCGTGGCGCACGGAGAGCCGGCCCTCGCCGGGATCGGCCTGGCCGCCGACCGGTCGGCCGAACTGCTCGGCGGGTTCCGCGCCTTCCTGTCCTACCTGGTGTCGGCGGCCGAACTCGACCCGAGCCGCGGCTGGGCCGCGGCGACCGCGATCACCTCGGCCACCGAGCACAACGGCCTGAACACCCTGCCCGCCGACCGGCGCGAGGGCGCCGTCGCCCGGGAGATCCGATTCGACCTGCCGCACCCCGAACTGCTGCGCGACCCCGATGTCGCCGCCGCCGTCGAGGGCCTGCTGACCGAGAGGGAGCGATGACCGGCACCGCGCAGGCGGAGGCCACGGCCTCGGTCAAGCAAGAGGCGCTCTGGCTGCTGGACCGCATGGTCCCGGACGGAGTGCCGAACAATCTCGCGTTCGCGTTCCGCACCGATGGCCGGCTGCTGTCCGCCGCCGTCGGCGACGCGCTGACCGCTCTGATCCAGCGGCACGAGTCCCTGCGGACCGTGTACCGGGCGGAGGGGGCGGCTCTCCTCCGGACGGTCCTGTCCGGTGCGGTGCGGGCCCCGGAGGTCACCCGGATCGCCTCGGCGGGCGGCGCCCCCGAGGAGGAGCTGGCGCCGTTCGTCGCCGAGCCGTTCGCGTTCGCGGACGAGCCGCTGATCCGCGCCGCCGTCCTCTCCGGCGAGCACGCCGACGTCCTGTGCTTCGTCGTCCACCACCTCGTGTTCGACGCCACGTCGATCCCGGTGTTCGTCGAGGAGTTCGCCGCCGCCTACACCGCGCTCGCCGCGGGCAGGCCGGTCCCGTCCGACCTGACCGCGGTGGTCCCCGCACTGCAGGACCCGCCCGTCACCGCGGAGAGCGAGCGGTACTGGGACGAGCGCCTCGCCGGGCTGGTGGCCCGCCCCGCCGACCTGTGGTGCGGCCGCCCGGACGTGTCCGCGCCGACCCTGGCGGGCGACCATCTCCTGCGCGCCCTGCCGGAACCGGTCATCGCGGCCGTCCGGCGGATCCAGCGCACGGTCCGCGCCCCGCAGACGGCCGTCCTCCTCGCCGCCTACCTGCTGCTGCTCGACGCGCACGGCGCCGGCCCCGACCTGGTGGTCGGCGTCCCGGCGAGCACCCGGCCGAGGACCGACCCCCAGGCGATCGGCTACCACGTCAACGTGCTGCCGCTGCGGACCCGTGTCGACCGCGACGAGACCGTACGGGACTTCGTCCGCCGCGTCCGCGACCTCTACTTCGACGCCCTCGTGCACGCCGACGTCCCGGTGGACGAGCTGACCCGCCGCGCCGGGCGCTCCGGCGACTCCTGGCGGACCATGCTGTTCCAGCACGCCTTCAACCACGTGGAGGGCCTCGGCATCCCGGCGTTCGCCCTCGACGGGCTCAAGGCCGAGCCGCTGCACCTGGAGAACGGCTCCGCCAAGTTCGACCTCGAGATGTTCGTGATGTCGGCGCCCGACGCCGTCCGGATCCGGGCGGTCTACCGGACGGAGCTGTTCGACCGGGACGACGTCGACCTGATGCTGGACCGCTACGAACGGCTCCTGACGGCCCTCGACGCCGATCCCGGTGCGACCATCGGCTCGCTGAGGGCGTGGAGCGACCGCGACCACGCCGTGATCGGCGCCGCGAACGCCACCGAGGCCGCACCCGCGGACGGCGTGCTGGGCGCGATCCACGCCCACGCCGTCCAGGATCCCGCCGCCCCCGCCGTCCTGGACGGCGACCGCACCGTCACCAGGGGCGGCCTGTGGGCGGGGGCGCTGGCCGTCCGCGACCTCCTGGAAGGGACGGGCCCCGGCGACGTCGTCGCGGTCTCCGCTCCCCGCGGGCCGGAACTGGCCGCCGCCGTCCTCGGCGTCTGGCTGACCGGCGCCGCGTACCTCCCGATCGACCCCGACCATCCCGCGGCCCGGATCAATCACCAGCTGGCCGACTCCGGAGCGGGAACGCTCCTGTGGCACGGGCGCAAGCCCGCCGCCGAGGCCCCGGACGTCCGGGAGATCCCTGAGGTGCCCGGCGACGGCGGCGTCCCCGCGGGCCCGGCCCCGGACGACGACCAGGCCGCGCTCGCCTACCTCATGTACACCTCGGGCTCCACCGGCAGGCCGAAGGGCACCCTGGTCGGACGGGCCGCGCTGGCGAACCTCGTCGCCCACTTCGCCGAGGAACTCGGCGCGGACTCCGGGCACGCGATGGTGTGGCTGACCACGTTCGCGTTCGACATCTCGGGCCTGGAGCTGTTCGTCCCGCTGGCCTCGGGCGGCCGCGTCATCGTCGCCCCCGACCGGGCCAGGGTCGACGGCGGAGTCCTCGCCGGGGTGATCGAGCGGCACGGCGCCCACGCCGTCCAGGCGACCCCCACGACCTGGCGGGCGGTCCTGGACGAGGCGGGCCCGGCACTGGGCGGCAGGCAGGTGCTGAGCGGCGGCGAACCGCTGGCGCCCGAGCTGGCCAGGCGCCTGCTGGAGACCGGCTGCGAGCTGCACCACGTCTACGGCCCGACCGAGACGACGATCTGGTCGACGTCGGCGGTCGTGCCGGGGCCGATCGGCGCCAGGACGGACGTCGGGCGGCCGATCCGCGACACCCGCGTGCTGGTCCTCGACCCGCACGGCAGGCCGCTGCCGATCGGCGTGCGCGGTGAGCTGTGCATCGCCGGAGGCGGTCTCGCCGACGGCTACCACGGCCGCCCCGACCTGACCGCCGAGCGGTTCCCCGACGTTCCGGGGCTCGGCCGCCTCTACCGGACCGGGGACACCGCCTGCTGGCAGGCCGACGGGAGCCTCGTCCTGCTGGGCCGCGGCGACCGGCAGATCAAGCTGCGCGGCAACCGGATCGAGCTGGGTGAGATCGAGTCGATCCTGGCCGAGCATCCCGATCTGCGGTCGGTGGCCGTCGTCCTCGACGGCGATCCGACCGGCGACGGCCGGCTGGTCGCGTTCGTGACCGCCGCCGGGACGGTCCCGTCTCCCGAGGAGCTGTGGCGCTGGGCCGGTGAGCGGCTGCCCCGCTCGATGGTCCCGGCCGAGTTCGCGGAGCTGGCGGAGTTTCCCAAGACCGCCAACGACAAGATCGACTATCCGGCGCTGACCCGCCTCCTGGCCGGCCGCACCGTGCCCGCCGCCCGCGCGGGCGGCGAGCCCGCCGACGGCGACGAGCTCGTGACGGCCCTGCTGGGCATCTGGCGTGAGCTGCTCGACGTCCCCGACCCCGACGGCCACACCAACTTCTTCCTCAGCGGCGGGAACTCGCTGCAGGGCGCGCTGCTGGGACAGCGGGTCGAGGAGCTGACGGCTGTGACGCTGCCGCTCGCGGAGATCTTCGAACATCCGACGCCGCTGGCGCTCGCCGCCAGGATCCGTGGAGGAGGCAGCCTGTGAGGTACCAGGTCCTTGGTCCCATCAAGCTGGTCGACGCCGATGCCGACACCGTGCACCTGGTCCAGGCCCAGAAGATGGGGACGGCGCTCGCGGCGCTGCTGGCGCAGGTGAACCAGGTCGTCTCGACCAAGCAGCTCGTCGAGGAGATCTGGGACGGGGACCCGCCGCTGCGTGCCGTTCCCGCCTTGCACGTCTACATCTCGCAGCTGCGCAAGCTCCTGTCCAGGCCCGGCGCCGGGGAGAGCCCGATCGTCACGCAGGCGCCCGGCTACGTGCTGCGGGCCGCCCCTGAGGACATCGACTACCTGCTGTTCCAGGACCTCGTCCGGGTGGGCCGCGGCGAGCTGCGGCGGGGCCGGTGCGAGGCCGCGCTCGTGATGTTCGAGCAGGCCCTCGCGCTGTGGCGCGGCCCGATGCTCAGCGGGCTGCCGCTCGGGCCGATGGGCCGCGGTCTCGTGACCCGGGTCGAGGAGATCCGGGTGGAGTGCCTGGAGCGGCTGGTCGAGGCCAAGCTGATCCTGGGCGGCCATCGGGAGCTGGTCAGCTTCCTCTACGGCCTGATCAACGAGTATCCGCTGAACGAGGTCTTCTACGAGCAGCTGATGCGGGCGCTGTTCAGCTCTGGGCGGCGCGCCGACGCGTTGCGCGTCTACCGGAGCGCGTGGGACACCCTCGACCGGGAGCTCGGCCTCGAACCGGGGTCGGGGCTCCGCGAGGCGCAGCGGACGATCCTGGCCCGCGATTCGGGGCGGGTCCGCGTCGCCGGCTGAACTTTCTCGAAAGGCCGCGGGCCCGGGGAGTTGTCCCCGGGCCCGCGGCCTTTCCGCATGTCCGTCCGGGCCCGGCGACCGCCGGGCCCGGACGGGCGGTCAGTCGGCCGGGCCGTCGAGGAAGGCGAACAGCTCCTCGTCGTCGGCCCCGCTGAACCGGTCGGCCGGGCCGGGCCCGGGACGTTCGCCGAGCCGGTCCACCAGGTCCCGCAGCCGCCGGGCCGCGGCGGACCGCAGCTCGGGGTCGTCGGGCAGGTCGGCGAACGCGGCCTCCAGTTCGGCGAGCGCCGCCAGCGGCGAGGCCTCGCCCGGACGCCCGGGGTCCAGGCCGTCCCGGAGACGGCCCGCCAGCTGGAGCAGCGTCGGATAGTCGAAGACCAGCGTGGACGGGAGTTTCAGCCCGGTCGCCCGGGACAGCCGGCCGTGCAGGTCCATCGCCGTCAGCGAGTCCAGGCCCAGGTCGAACAGGCCACGGTCGGGGGAGACCGACGCGGCGCCGTCGAGGCCGAGGACCTCGGCGATCTCCCCGCCGATGAGGCCGACCAGCAGGCCCTCCTGCTCGTCGGCGGTGCGGCCGGTGAGCCGGTCGGTCCAGAGTGCCGCGGGCGCTCGCCGGACCGCGCGGCTCCGCACCAGGCCCCGTAGCACGACGGGAAGGGTTTCGGCGTCGGAGCCTCGCAGCGCCGCCGTGTCGAGGCCGATCGGCACCGGTACGGGCCGGCCCGCCGCGAGGGCGGCGTCGAACAGGGCGAGGCCCTGCTCGGGCGGGAGCGGGACGATGCCGGAGCGGGCGAGCCGCGCCAGCGCCGCCGCCGACAGAGCGCCGCCCATGCCGCCCTGGTCCCAGAGCCCCCACGCGATGGAGGTGGCGGGGAGGCCCTTGGCGTGGCGGTGGTGGGCGAGGGCGTCGAGGTAGGTGTTGGCCGCCGCGTAGTTGGCCTGCCCCGGCGTGCCGAGGTGTCCCGCGGCGGACGAGAACAGGATGAAGGCGTCGAGGTCGCGGGTCTGCCGGTGGAGGTTCCAGGCGGCGTCGATCTTGGGCCGGAACACGTCGGCGAGGTGGTCGTCGGTCTGGGCGTGCAGCGGGGCGTCGCGGAGTACTCCGGCCGCGTGGATCACGGCGGTGAGCGGGTGCTCGGCCGGGACCGACGCGAGGAGCGCGGCGAGGTCGCCGGGATCGGCGGCATCGCAGGCGGCGATCGTCACGTGCGCGCCGTGCTCCTCCAGGCGGGCCTTGAGGTCCGCCGCGCCGGGGGCGTCGGGGCCGCGCCGCCCGGTGAGCAGGAGGCGCCGGACGCCGTACCGGACGGCCAGGTGCTCGGCGATGAGCCCGCCGAGCGCCCCGGTGCCGCCGGTGATCAGGACGGTGCCCGGCCTGGTGAACGGCGGCGGGGCGTCCGGGGCGGCGGTCAGGGGCGTCAGCCGGGGGACCAGGGCACGGCCGTCCCGCAGCGCGAGCTGCGGCTCGCCCGACGCGATCGCCGGGGCGAGGGCGGCGGCGGACGCCGCGGTCCGGTCGGAGTCGATCAGCACGATCCGTCCGGGATGCTCGGACTGGGCCGTCCTGACCAGGCCCCAGAGCACCGTGTGGTCCAGGCGCGGGTCCTCACCCGGCCCGGCCACGACGGCCCCCGAGGTGACCACCACGATGCGGGCGTCTCCGTCGAGCAGGTCACGCAGCCCCGGGAGCGCGGCCGACGCCACGTCGAGCGGCTCGCGCGGCTCGTCGGGGACGGGCAGGAGGACGTACGGGGATTCCTGCGGGTCGGCCGAGGCCGACGCCGGGACCCAGGCGGTCTCGTAGAGGGGGTCGCGGCGCCGTCCGGCGAGGGCCCCGTCGGGCAGGGCGCGGACGGACAGGGATCCGACGGTCAGGACGGGCCGGCCGTCGGCGCCCGCGAGGACGATCCGGTGGGCGTCGCCGCCGGCCGGTTCGACGACGGCCCGCGCCTCGGTCGCGTCCGCCGCGTGCAGGACGACCCCCGACCAGGAGTACGGCAGCAGCAGCCGCCCCCCGTTCGACGCCTCGCGCAGCGCCAGCGGATGCAGCGCCGCGTCGAACAGCGCCGGATGGACGCCGAATCCTGTGGTGGGGGTGTCCTCGCCGAGCCGGACGGTCGCGTGCAGCGCGTCGCCGGACTCGCTCAGCCCGGCCAGGTTCTGGAAGGCGGGCCCGTAGTCGTAGCCGTGGGCGGCGAGCGTCTCGTACAGCCCGCTGACGTCCACGGGGCTCGCGTCGTCCGGGACGTCCGGGACGGGCACAGGGGCGGGCTCGACCGAGGTGAGCGTGCCGGTGGCGTGTTCCGTCCAGGGGGTGTCCGAGCCGCTGGGGCGGGAGCGCACGGTGAGCCGGCGCGTCCCGGCCGGGTTCGGCGGCCCGGCGATCAGGTGCAGGTCGAGCGGCGTCTCCGGGGCGAGGAGCACGGCTTCGAGGAGCGTCAGCTCGTCGACGACCGGGCATCCGACGGCCCGCCCGGCGTGCAGCGCCAGGTCGAGGAGGGCGGCGGCGGGCAGCAGCGGCGTCCCGTGGACGGCGTGGTCGAGCAGCCAAGGATGGGTTCCCGTCGAGAGCCGCCCGGTGAGAACGACGGTCTCGTCGGGCAGTTCGACGGCCGCGCCGAGCAACGGATGCCCGGCGGCGGCCAGCCCGAGACCGGTCGCGGTCTCGGGGGCGGCGTCGCCGGTCAGCCAGTAGCGGCGGTGCTGGAACGGGTAGGTCGGCAGCGGCACCCTGGGCCGGACAGCCGGAGCCTTCCACGGTGCCCCGGTGTGCGCGAGCGCGGTCAGGAACGCGGTGGCGTCGTCCTTGCGATGATCGAGGACGGCGTGCGCCACCACTCCGTCCAGGCTCTGCTGGGTCAGGGTGGTGAGCGTCGGCCGAGGTCCGAGTTCGAGGTAGAGGGCGGGGGAGTGCTCGGTGTGGAGGTGGGTGAGGCCGTCGTGGAAGCGGACGGTGCTGCGGATCTGGGATGTCCAGTAGG